>JBMNUW010000135.1:0-8764 GCA_050946475.1 Prevotella sp. | reverse complement strand
TACTTTCTACTTATCTTTTTAGTTCCAGTTTTAGTTCCGGCAATAACTTTCCCTGTCTCAAACAATGCTTTTCACGGGTCCTGATAATATTAATGTCATCGTGTCCCGGCTGGGGGACAAATGAGCTCCATTTGGGGCAAGATTGAGCCCCAGCCGGGACTCGATCATTCCCCACGTGGGACTCAATCATGCCTCACTTGGGAAACGTTCATCTCTTAGTTGGGGCTCAACAATCTCTCAGAACGGGCTTAACGTCATTCTCCATTCCTTGCATCATGACTCATAATCTTTCGCATCATGATTTATGATTTTTCACATCATGATTCATCATTTTTCGCATTGTAATTCAAGGCCTGTAGTATTATAATTAGCGTTCAGAAGAATGTTAATTTTTGTTTCATGGAAAGTCTGCGCTTTTCCAGGTGATTCCCCCCAAACTGCACTTCGTAAGCGAGTTGATGGGTCGAAAATGCTTTCATGTAGAGTTGCTGGTCAGAAAAAGGAAGAAACAGAAGAAACTTTCGTTCACTTAACTTTTCTTCAGATAGATAAGATTTGGACACATAATTATGAAAGGAGAAACTTTAGTTTGATACTTTCACGGGATATGCTGACAGACGATGGATATGCTGACAGACGATAATTTATAAGGTTTTCTTTGTCTAAAGGGACGGAAATTGCGGAATTTTATGTAAGTTTGCAGGACAATCAAAAACTTTCTTCCGAAATATGGAAAACTATATCGTATCGGCGCGTAAATACAGGCCGATGACTTTCAGTTCCGTGGTGGGACAGGAAGCTCTGACCACCACGCTGAAAAATACCGTGAAGAGCGGTAAGCTGGCTCATGCCTACCTCTTCTGCGGACCGCGAGGCGTTGGAAAGACCACCTGCGCCCGCATCTTTGCCAAGGCAATCAACTGTGAGAGCCCCACGGCGGACGGCGAGGCCTGCAACGAATGCGAGAGCTGCAAGGCTTTCAACGAGGGACGCTCGATGAACATCTTTGAGCTCGACGCCGCCAGCAACAACTCGGTGGAAAACATCCGTTCCCTAATGGAACAGACGCAGATTCCGCCGCAGGTGGGGCGCTATAAGGTGTTTATCATCGACGAGGTGCACATGCTGTCTACTTCCGCCTTCAACGCCTTTCTGAAGACGCTGGAGGAACCGCCGCAGCATGTCATCTTTATTCTTGCCACGACTGAGAAGCACAAGATCCTGCCCACCATTCTCTCAAGATGCCAAATCTATGACTTTGAGCGGATGACGGTGCCCAACATCATACACCATCTGGAAATGGTGGCTAAGAAGGAAAACATTGAATACGAGGAAGAAGCCCTCAACATCATAGCAGAAAAAGCCGACGGCGGCATGCGTGATGCCCTCTCTATCTTCGACCAGGTGGCCAGTTTCTCGCAGGGGAAGATTACCTATCAGAAGGTGATAGAGGACTTGAATGTGCTCGATGCTGACAACTACTTTAAACTGGTGGACATGGCACTGGAGAATCGGGTGAGCGACATGATGCTACTGCTCAACGGCATTATCTCCAAAGGTTTTGACCCCGGGCTGCTCGTGGACGGACTGGCCTCGCATCTGCGCAATGTGCTCATGGCTCGCGATGCCAGTACACTTCCTTTGCTGGAGACGAGCGACAACATGAAGCAGCGCTATCAGCAGCAGGCCGCCAAGTGCAAGCCTAACTTTATTTACAAGGCACTGAAGATACTCACTGACTGCGACCTGGCTTACCGGCAGAGCAGCAATAAGCGACTGCTGGTGGAACTCTCGCTCATCCGCGTGGCGCAACTGACGCAGCCCGATGACGATGTGGAGGGCGCGGGGCGTAGCCCCAAGAGATTGAAATCCCTGTTTAAAAATATTAAGAGGATGCAACCGAAACCGGCTCAGCAGGTGGCCGGGGTTGCGTCGAGAGCAAATGCCGCTGCCCAACAAAAGGTGGCTGCTGCAACAACGGCTGCTGTATCTTCGACGGCGGCAGCCACTTCTTCGATGACGACGAGACAGACTCCCGCAGCGGTTCCGTCTGCAACGAGAAGCTTTACGCCCCATGCTATTCCCTCAACCTCAGGCAAGGCCAATTTCAAGTTGAGCAACATCGGCATGACCTTCGCACAGTTGAAAGCTAAGAATGAGCAGAAGCAACCGCAGCAGGAGGTGACGGAGGAATCTGAGAAGAGCGTGGGGGAGGAGCGTAACTTTACCGACGATGAACTTCGAATGCAATGGACACTGATGTGCAACCGTATGCCTCATGAGATGGTGGGACTGGCAGCCCGACTGAAAAACATTACACCCAAGGTGACGGAATATCCGACGGTGGAGGCCGTGGTGGACAATAAGAGTCTGCTGGAGCAGGTCACAGCCATTCAGCGGAAAATACGAGCCACGTTGCGTGCTACTCTTCACAATAACAGCATAGAGTTCGTTCCACGCCTGGCAGAGCCTTCCGAACATCAACGTATCTATACTAAACGAGAGCTTTTCGATACGCTGCGCAAGGAAAATCCGGCCCTTGAGCGACTTCGTACTTCACTCGGCCTGGAACTGGCCTGATGAAGATGCGGGGTGGATGTTTTACTTCTTTTAGTTAGTTGAAGACAGATAAACTCATCCGAGAATAAAAAATCCCGAAAATGTATCGGGATGACAATTGATTTTACAATCAAGAAAGTTTCGTTCATAAACTAAAAATCCCGAGGAGGATTCCCCGGGATTTTTCATGTCGCTTATTATAGCAGAGGCATGCCTGCCTCGGCACATTCGCGGCGCATTGTTTCGGGCCAGATGCTGGCTTGAATTTCTCCGATGTGAGCCTTATGAAGCATTACCATGCAGAGACGGCTCTGTCCGATGCCTCCGCCGATGCTGAGCGGCAGTTTATCGGAAAGCAGTTGCTGGTGGAAATAGAGCTTCTCGCGTTCTTCCTTGCCCTCAATCTGCAACTGGCGCAGCAGACTCTCCTTGTCGACGCGGATGCCCATGGAACTTAATTCAAAAGAGCGTCCCAGCACAGGATACCAGATGAGAATATCGCCGTTGAGTCCTTTCTTTCCATTCTCAGCCACTGTAGACCAGTCATCATAGTCGGGAGCGCGACCGTCATGTTTCTTTCCGTCGGACAACTTGCCGCCGATGCCTTCAACGAAGACTGCGCCATACTCGCGGCAAATGGCATCTTCACGCTCATGGGGTGTAAGGTCGGGATAGTGGTCGAGCAAGTCTTGTGCATGTACAAAATGGATGTCCTTGGGCAGGAAAGGCTTCAGCACCGGATAGCTCTCACAGGCCAGAAATTCCGTGCGGCGGATGGCGGCGTAGATGCGGCGCACTACATCCTCCAGGAATGCGATGGTGCGGTCTTTGGCGGTGATTACGGCTTCCCAGTCCCACTGATCCACGTAGAGCGAGTGCAGATTGTCAAGTTCTTCGTCGGCACGGATGGCGTTCATGTCCGTGTAGATTCCATAGCCCGGTTCTACGCCATACTCCGCCAGCGTGAGGCGTTTCCATTTTGCGAGCGAATGAACCACTTCAGCTTGAGCGTCGCCCAAGTCCTTGATGGGAAATGTGACAGGGCGCTCCACACCGTTGAGATCATCGTTGATTCCCAATCCCTTGAGAACGAAGAGAGGTGCGGTGACACGTTGCAGACAGAGCTCCGTGGCGAGGTTCTGCTGGAAGAAGTCCTTAATCAGTTTGATGCCCTGTTCGGTCTGATGGCGGTCGAGCAGTGCCTTGTAGCCTTTCGGCTTAATGAGTTGACTCATATTATATTAATAATGTCTTAGTTGTTGCAGTGTTTATCGTGCTGGACAGATGTGACTTGGTTGCGGACGGTGTTTTGGCATGTCACTTCTGCCGGTGTAATTTTCTGCTTGCAAAGATAAGGATTATTTATCATACGACAAGTGTTTTGAAGAATTATTTTTCATTTTGACACAAATTAGACATTTATATTGTCAATTTGAGAAATTGTGAAATAGTGAAAACGCATGAGAGATTCAGGGACATGCCTTTGCAGACCGGGCACATGGAAGAGAAGAGGACATTCGTTGTGGGGTTGGAGTCATCTCAGAATCTCCGGCAGACGCATACTTTGTGCTTGTAACTAAATAAAAACAAAATATCATCGAAAAGCAATAGGATAATTTTGCAGAATGGAATAAATTTCTTACTTTTGCAGCACTTGAATTTTATTGGCTCCGTAGCTCAGTTGAATAGAGCACAGGATTCCGGTTCCTGGTGTCGCGGGTTTGAGTCCCACCGGAGTCACAAAATGAGAATCGTCAAGCAGCAATTTGTTGCTTGACGATTTTTTGTCTGGATGTATAATCTTTTTCCTCAAGGAAAGTTTTTTAGGTAAAAGGACGATGCTTTGAGATTTTTTCCCTAAATTTGTAACCAAACTAATAAAAAACAATTATGAACTTAACCGATCGATTTATTCACTACACAAAATTTGACACGCAGTCGGCGGAAGATTCCGAGACCGTGCCAAGCACTTCAAAGCAACTGATTTTTGCCAAATACCTAAAGGAAGAACTGGAATCCGAAGGCCTGAAGGACGTGGAGATGGATGAGATGGGATATATTTATGCCACGTTGCCTTCGAACATGAAGAAGGAGGTGCCCACCATCGGCTTCATCTCACATTATGATACTGCTCTCGATGCCAGTGGTGCCAATATCAAGGCCCGCATCGTGAAAAACTACGACGGCGGAGATATCGAGCTGTCGCCCGGCATCATTTCATCACCCAAGAAATTTCCCGAACTGCTGGCACACAAGGGCGAGGACCTTATTGTGACCGACGGCACCACACTGCTCGGTGCTGACGACAAGGCAGGTGTGGCCGAGATTGTGCAGGCTATGTGCTATCTGCGCGACCACGACGAAATAAAGCATGGAGACATTCGTGTGGGCTTCAATCCCGACGAGGAAATAGGAATGGGTGCCCATCACTTTGATGTGGAGAAGTTCGGCTGCGACTGGGCCTACACCATGGACGGTGGAGACCTCGGCAATTTGGAGTATGAAAACTTCAACGCCGCTGCTGCAAAGGTGCACATCAAGGGCATCAGCGTACATACCGGATATGCCAAGGGAAAGATGGTCAATGCTTCGAGACTCGCCTGCGAATTCAACGCACATATTCCCGAGACTGAAATTCCCGAAACCACAGAGGGCTATCAGGGCTTCTATCATCTGCTCGGCATAGAAAGTCACTGCGAGGAAGCCAAACTGAGCTACATCATCCGCGACCACGACCGCGAGAAGTTCGAGGCGCGCAAGGACTTTATGGAGCAGATAGCCCGCGAGATGAACGAGAAGTATGGTGAAGGCACTGTTACCGTGGAGCTCAAGGACCAATACTATAACATGAAGGAGAAAATAGACCCCAACATGCACGTCATTGACATTGTGCTCAAGGCCATGCAGGACTGCGGAGTGACACCCAAGGTGGAGCCCATCCGCGGCGGCACCGACGGAGCACAACTCTCCTTCAGAGGGCTGCCCTGTCCGAATATCTTTGCCGGAGGAGTGAACTTCCATGGCCCTTACGAGTTCGTCTCTATTCAGGTGATGGAAAAAGCTGTTCAGGTGATAGCCCGAATCTGCGAACTCACCGGAACATACAACGACTAAACACAACACACAACAGCGGCACACCGCGGGAACGAGTTCCTTCAGTGTGCCGCTTATTTTTTTATAAATCATGGAATTGCCTGCTCTCATAAAGGACTTGGCGCTGATTCTCTTTGTTGCCGGCGTCACGACCCTTATTTTCAAAAAGCTCAAGCAACCGCTTGTGCTGGGATACATCGTGGCGGGATTTCTCGTGTCGCCCCACATGCCCTACACCATGTCCGTTATAGACAAGGAAAACATTCAGACTTGGGCCGACATAGGCGTGCTGTTCCTGCTCTTCTCGCTGGGACTGGATTTCTCGTTCAAGAAAATCCTGAAGATGGGCATGTCGCCAATCATAGCGGCCATCTCCATCATCTTCTGCATGATGACGCTCGGATTTCTCGTGGGACACACTTTCGGATGGAGCCACAATGACTGCATCTTTCTCGGAGGAATGCTCGCCATGTCGTCTACCACTATTATCTATAAGGCTTTCGACGACATGGGACTGCGGCAACAGGGTTTCGCCTCTTTGGTGATGAGTGTGCTTGTTCTGGAGGATGTGCTTGCCATCGTGTTGATGGTGATGCTCTCGGCAATCGCCGGCGGCAATCCTGACGGAGGGGTGATGCTTAGCTCGGTGTTCAAGATAGTGTTCTTCCTCATTCTCTGGTTTGTGGTAGGCATTTTCGTGATTCCCTTGTTTCTCAAGGAAACCCGCCAACTGATGACCGATGAGACACTGGTGATTGTGGCTCTCGGCCTCTGTTGTCTTATGGCAGTGATTTCATCGTCGGTGGGCTTCAGCTCCGCATTCGGAGCTTTCGTGATGGGCAGTATTTTGGCGGAAACCGTTGAGGCCGACCGCATCATCAAACTGGTGGAACCGGTGAAGAATCTCTTCGGAGCCATCTTCTTCGTTTCGGTGGGCATGCTCGTTGACCCCAAGGTTCTGGTGGAATATGCGTGGCCTATCGTCGCACTGACACTGACCATCATCTTCGGACAGTGCATTTTTGGAACAGCAGGCTTCATGCTCTCCGGTCAACCTTTAAAGACAGCCATGCGGTGCGGTTTCTCGATGGCGCAGATTGGCGAGTTCGCCTTCATCATCGCCTCTCTGGGACTCTCCATGAAGGTCATCGGTTCGTTTCTCTATCCTGTTGTCGTGGCAGTCTCTGTCATCACCACTTTTCTCACTCCTTATATTATTCGTGCCGCAGAGCCCAGCTATCATTGGATGGAATGCCATTTGCCCAAGAAGTGGATTCGTCGTCTGAATCACCTTGGCACAGGGCGGCAGGACAATGTGAAAGCACAGAGCGACTGGAACGCCCTGTTGCGGAAGTTGTTGCTGAGCACACTGATTTACAGCATTCTGTGTCTTGCCATCCTTGTGCTCATGCTTACCTTCTTCCTGCCTTTCGTGCGTCATCTGTTGCCCCACTGGTGGGCCAACGGCGTTTGCGGAGTGGTCACGGTCGCCCTGATGTCGCCTTTCCTCCGTTCGCTCGTGATGAAGCATAACCACAGCGAAGAATTCCGCAGTCTGTGGACGAGTAGTCGTCTCAACCGTCTGCCGCTGATTTTCACCATTTTGGTTCGTCTGGTTATTGCGGCCGGTTTCCTCTTCTATCTCTGCAATTATTTAGCCCGCTTCACCAACGCCCTCGTCATTACGTTGGCTGTTGTCGTTATCACGCTCATGGTGCTCTCTCGCAGACTCAAACATCGGTCCATCCGACTTGAGCGCCAGTTCATTCAGAATCTCAATTCACGAGAGATTGACGCCCAAGCCCATGGCAATCGACGTCCGGCTTTCGAGAGCAACCTGCTGGACAGAGATATTCATATTTCCGACTTCGATTTGCCCGAGGAATCTTCCTGGGCAGGAAAAACGCTTAGACAACTTAAATTCCGCACGTTGTTCGGAGTTCACGTCAGCAGCATCCAGCGAGGTCGGCAACGCATCAATATCCCCAATGGCGACACTATCATCTTTCCAGGTGACCGGCTGCAGGTTATTGGCAGTGATGAACAGCTTCAAAAGTTCGGGCAAGCCATGAAGACTCAGGTGCTGCCTGACCCGCCAGTGGACGGCATCCACGAAATGCGGCTCCGAAAAGTGATTCTCGGAAACAAATGCGAGTTTATCGGAAAGAAACTGAGTCAGAGTGGCATTCGAGAGAAATACAATTGCATGGTGGTGGGTGTTGACGAAGGACAGCAGAATCTCACAATGATAAGTCCCGATCGCGAACTGCAGGCGGGCGACCTCGTCTGGATTGTTGGAGAGGAACAGTCGCTCAAGAAACTTATTCTTGCCATGAGATAATCGGACGGAAAAATCGGTAAGGAGAAACAATTAAGAAAGGGAATCGGAAGAAGAAATAATCCGGAAAATCAGGAAGAAGGAGAAATAAAGAGTAACGAACTGGAAGGAAAACAATTAATAAAAGCCGATGAACTGCCCGCCACAGCAATCACATCGGCTAATGGTAAATCTGATAATAAATAAGAGTAATAACTGAATATGGAATTTATGTCACAGGAAGGCTACGACAAACTGGTTGCCGAGCTGAAAGAGATGGTGGAGGTGGAATTGCCCAAGGTGATAGAAGCCGTGGCTGAAGCACGCGACAAGGGCGACTTGAGCGAGAATTTCGAATATCATGCTGCCAAGCGAGAGCAGGGCAGACTGTTGGGAAGAATAAAATTCAAGCAGAATATCCTGGCCAATACTCGGGTGCTGCCTTCATCGAGCATGACGACGGACAGCGTGCAACTGCTGAGCAGGGTGGAGCTGACCAATCTGAACACGCAGAAGCAGTTGGTGTTCACCATAGTCAGTCCTCACGAGGCCGACATCAAACAGGGCAAGATATCGGTGAAGTCGCCCATTGCACAAGCTTTGAAAAACAGGCGGAAAGGCGAAACCGTAGAGGTTCGTGTTCCCGCAGGATTGCTCAGATTGCGCATTGACAACATTACCATCTGAAAAATCATTTAACGAAAGAACGTCACAATCTGCCGCGTTTGCGGAGGTTGTGACGTTCTTTTTTTTATTCTCAGTGTTTATTATTTCATGATTATTTATTTCATGATT
>JBMNUW010000134.1:0-8829 GCA_050946475.1 Prevotella sp. | reverse complement strand
AATACAGGTATTATCGCTGCAAGACTAAAATAAAATTTATCTTCATTGATTTCCATAGACCTTCATTGTCAGCAAAACTTAAGCTGCAAGCTTAAAGACGAGGACATCGTTTATCCTATAATCCTGCAACAGAGCAGTCCGGCCTTATGGATTTTGAAATATGTATTAAGAATTATGAATTAATTTTGGCGAAACTTATAAAATTATTCGTAACTTTGCAGCAATAATTGCGTGTCTGAAAAACGGTTACGGCAAGAGACCGCTTTTAAGACATGGAAACAAGAAACCTATACTTACACATTATTATATTAAAGCAGAAAAATGAAGAAGAGTGTACTCACTGTGATGCTCGCATCAACCCTGCTCACAGCACAAGCCCAAGAACATAAGACTCCGGCTTGGATCAACAACGTGAAACTGTCGGGTTACGCCATGACGCAGTACCAATACTCAGGGCAGGAGGGAAGCAAATCCAACTCATTCAACCTCCGCATGATTCGTCTCGCACTCGACGGACGAATACTCAATGACTTCTACTGGAAGACGCAAATCCAGTTCAACGGCAACACCTCTACCCTTGGTTCTTCACCTCGCGTAGTGGACCTCTTCGTGGAGTGGCAGAAGCTGGACTACTTCCGCGTAAAGGTGGGTCAGTTCAAGCGTCCCTTCACCTTTGAAAACCCGATGAACCCCATTGACCAGGGCTTCATGAGCTACGGACAGAACGTGCTGGCGCTCGCCGGATTCAGTGACCGTAACGGCTCTCATGCCTCCAATGGACGTGACATCGGTGTTCAGTTGCAGGGAGACTTCCTGAAGAACGCCAACGGTCGTTATCTCTTCCATTATCAGGCTGGTGTCTACAACGGACAGGGTATCAACACCAAGGATGTGGACGAACAGAAAGACATCATAGGCGGCATCTGGGTGATGCCCGTGAAGGGTATGCGCATCGGCGTATTCGGATGGGAAGGCAGCTATGCCCGCAAAGGAACCTGGACCACCGAGGAAAACGGTGAAGAGGTGTCGCACAGCGGCATCCGCAAGTTGCCACAGCATCGCTATGCCATTTCCGGAGAGTACAAGGCCAACGACTGGACCTTCCGGTCGGAATACATCCACTCTACGGGCAAGGCTTTCACTACTCGCTATCAAGATGCCGACGACGCCAAGGACTGCACGGTGAACGAATCGCTCGGTTCTGAAGCATGGGGCTACTATGCACTCTGCATCGCTCCTATCATCAAGAACAAGCTCCACGCCAAGGCTCGCTACGACGTGTATAGCAGTCAGGGAGAATGGGGCAAAGCCAAGACACTTTATGAAGTAGGTGCCGATTATGAGTTTACCCGCAATCTGGAGATTTCTGCAGAATATGCCCGGGTGAACGACCGGACACTGGACAAGCACAATTATAATATGGTAGATGTAGAAGTAGACTTCCGCTTCTGACCGTGTTCCGCCACTGCAACTGAACCGTCGAGCCTTTAAATTCAAGGGAAAAAGGTTGCGGAACAGTACAAAGAATCGGCGGTCCTGCGTGTTGGACACACGAGACCGCCGATAACAAATGTCACTCAACAATTTGTTTCTATAAACTAGCTGAATATTCTTAAACTAGCCAAACCGATGACTGAAATTAACAAATACAATATCGAACATCATCACCACCACCATCATCATCATGATAGCGATGCGAATGGATTTAAACGTACCGCATTAAGCGCAAAGCAAAAAAGAAAGGCGCTTTCGAGAATCCTATTCACCCTCCTCCTCACCATCACAATAACTGTCTGCTTGTTTGTAGTGTGGATATATTTAAACTAATTCATAATTCATAATGCATAATTAGGCTAACGCGATGTTTATGCACAAAGTTTAATGCACAATTTTAAGTGCACAATCGTTGCACCTGCCGAATCATGAGTTATGAATAATTGCTGCCCGGTAAACAACGACGCATCCATTCCCAACCCGTTTACAAATACGGAGAGGCATCTTTTTTCGGATATTCCCTTGTTTCTATAAGTCGGCTATTTCCGGACGGAAGCCGTAAAAAAACGAAAGGGGTTACAATTGCGCCTGCAAGGCGCTACCTCAATCAAACATTATGAAAGGTAGCGCCTTGCAGGCGCAATCGTTTGTGTCATAAACCATCCGTAGACATTCCCTCCGCTGCGCTGCGGGTATGTCCACGGTTAATAAGGTACGGCCTTACAGGCCCATGGTAGTGCCTGCCTAATTATGAATTGTCATCGCGTTAGCCAATTTTGAATTTTGAATTAAAAAAGTGTAATCTGTACTTATCGGTCAATCCTATATTGAGATTGCCGTGAGCATTCGGATTACGTGCCGCAATGTTCAGCGCCAAATGACCCATTGTGCGACGCAGATTGAGCTCCACGCAAGGATGCAACAAATTGGGACCTTGCGGATTGTCGGGATTGGCCACTACCATGGCGTCTATGCCCAGTGGACCGACATAACGCTTCTGAAATTCGAAGCCGAGCATCAACGAAAGGCGTACAATAACTTGACGTACCAGATGCAAGTCGATATATTGCGACAGTCTGTCCCACTTATCGTCTTCCGGACCTACAAAGTTACCTGTATAGGAAGTGCCCTCTGTGGTAAAGAGCGACAAGCCCTTGAATTCCACTTCGCCACTGTTATCGGCATAGAACTCCATGCCGAAATCAAGAATTTTCTTGTAACAAGGTTCCACCATAAGTGAACCCTGCCTGCGGATGACATTCTGCATCCAGCCCCTGTTGGACGGCGAAATGTCGAGCTGTTCGGGATTAGCTGGCATGGGGCGCAGATATTTCACACCGCGTCCGCTGCTGCTCCAGGGCGACTTCACTACCAGCGAGTGCCATCTTCGACCACAGGCATCCAATCCGTCGATATTTGTTATCTGTTCGGCTTCGCCAACCGTTCCTGCCAGTGAGCGGAGCGGTGTGAGTAATTTTCGTGAAGCCCAAGCTCTATGACTCACGGTACGGAAAAACTCCATGTCGTCATCGTCGGGCATCCAATCCGACTTGGCACCCATGTCAAGCAACTCTTGACGCAAGGACAAATCCCAGCCCCAAGGACGAAAAACTACGGGCGTGGCCGACGCGAGGAGACGAAGCCAACGGAAAAGCCCATCCCGCTCGATAAGCTTTCCTCTTACAGGGAACGAGATGCGACTCAAAGCCGACTCGCAAGCCTGCACATCATCCACCACCACGAAGTCATCTTCTTCCGCCCAAAAACAGGGGAGGAAGCCCAAATCTCTACGCAACTGACGGGCGGCGTGCGGAGCCGTGAAATGCTTGAGATTCGACGCCAGAGCTATCTCGTGTTCCGGATTGAAAATATGTATCTCCATTGGCTGTTGTCTATCTTGTCCTGCATCCGTATGAAAAATCGTAAAGCATGGACTTATAGTCACTTGTGCAAAGTTACAAATTTATTGATGAAAGGGGCTGTTAGCCATCATCATTAAGATGCAAAAAAAACTAAAAAAGAAACTTTCTGCTATCCGTAGTTTGCAATTCTAAAATAATGTATTATCTTTGCAAGTGAATTTAGAATCAACAGAATACCGATTAAATGGAAGATTTTTTCCGCACATACGCCTACCTCGTCGAACATACCTATGCCCCAGTCCGAAGAACGCTTATGGACGAAATCAACTGGGACGATCGTATGATAGGTATCAAGGGTTCGCGCGGAGTGGGAAAGACTACTTTCCTGTTGCAGTACGCCAAAGAGCACTTCGGCAAGGATGACCGCCAGTGTCTCTACGTCAACATGAACAATTTCTACTTCCAAGGGCGCGGCATCGCCGATTTCGCCGGGGAGTTCTATCGGAACGGTGGTCGCGTGCTGCTCATTGACCAAGTGTTCAAGGAGGTGAACTGGAGCAAGGAGCTTCGTCAGTGCTATGACCTTTACCCCGAACTCAAGATTGTTTTCACCGGCTCGAGCGTCATGAGGCTCAAGGAAGAAAATCCGGAGCTCAACGGCATCGTGAAGAGTTATAACCTGAGAGGATTTTCCTTTCGCGAATACCTCAATCTGATGACGGGCAACAACTTCGGAACGTTCTCGCTCGATGAAATTCTGCACGATCACCAGATGATCATCAAGACAATCCTGCCAAAGGTGAGCCCCCTCAAGTATTTCGACGACTACTTGCATCACGGCTACTATCCCTTCTTCTTGGAAAAACGCAACTTCACCGAGAACCTGCTCAAGACAATGAACATGATGACGGAAGTAGACATTCTGCTCATCAAGAAGATAGACCTCAAGTATCTCACCAAAATTAAAAAACTCTTCTACCTCTTGGCCATCAACGGGCCTCAAGCGCCCAACATCTCGAAACTGGCCGAACAAATCGACACATCGCGAGCCACGGTAATGAATTATATTAAATACCTGGCCGACGCCCGACTGATAAACATCGTTTACAATCCCGGGCAAGAGTTTCCGCGTAAGCCTACAAAGGTGATGCTCCACAATCCCAATCTCATCTATGCCATCTATCCCATACAGGTGAGCAGACAAGACATTATGGAGACTTTTTTCGTGAACGCACTTTGGAAAGACCACCAAGTGAACCAGGGCTGCAAGCCCGGATTCTACATTGTGAACGGGCGACACCGTTTCCGCGTCTGCGACGCCAAGGCTAAAAGAAAGATGAGATTCGCCAATGAAACAGTCTACGCCCGGTACAACACGGAAGTAGGCGGCGATAATCAAATTCCGCTATGGCTCTTCGGTTTCCTCTACTGACGGCTACGCGTGAGACCGCTGGAAAAAGACAGCGGGACGGAAACGAGTAGAAACTTCCGAAGGAACGAGGCAACAAACAAGAATATCAGCATTTTTACAAAAACATTATACCAATATTTATTAAACAACAACAATGGCAAAAGACAAGAAATTCATGACTTGTGATGGCAATACCGCCGCTGCCCATGTGAGCTACATGTTCACTGAAGTAGCTGCCATCTACCCCATCACACCTTCGTCTCCCATGGCCGAGCATGTTGACGAATGGGCTGCCAAAGGCAGAAAGAATCTGTTTGGTCAGACCGTAACCGTTCAGGAAATGGAGTCTGAGGGCGGTGCCGCCGGTGCCGTACACGGTTCTCTCCAGGCCGGTGCTCTCACCACTACCTTCACTGCATCTCAGGGATTGCTCCTGATGATTCCAAACATGTACAAGATTGCCGGCGAACTGCTGCCTTGCGTCTTCGACGTGTCCGCACGTACGCTGGCCAGCCACTCCCTGTGTATCTTCGGTGACCACCAGGATGTGATGGCATGCCGCCAGACCGGTTTCGCCATGTTCTGCTCAGGTTCTGTGCAGGAGGTGATGGACCTCACCGCAGTGCCCCATCTTGCCACACTGAAGACCCGCGTGCCTTTCATCAACTTCTTCGACGGTTTCCGTACCTCTCACGAATATCATAAGATTGAGGTTATCGACCAGGACGAAGTAGCCAAGCTGCTCGACCCGGCTGACGTTAAGGCTTTCCGCGACCGCGCACTCTCTCCTGAGCGCCCCGTTACCCGCGGTACTGCCGAGAACCCCGAGACATTCTTCACACATCGTGAGGCTTGCAACGAGTACTACCAGAAGGTTCCCGCTGTAGTAGAGGACCTGCTGGGCAAGATTTCTACTATCACCGGTCGTGAGTATCACCTCTTCAATTATTACGGTGCCAAGGATGCTGAAAACGTCATCATCCTGATGGGTTCTGCTACTGAGGCTGCCCGCGAGGCCATTGACTACCTCGTTAAGCAGGGCAAGAAGGTTGGTATGGTAGCCGTTCACCTCTATCGTCCTTTCTCAGTAGAATATCTGAAGAAGGCTCTGCCTGCTACCGTAAAGCGCATCGCTGTGCTCGACCGTACCAAGGAGCCCGGCGCAGAGGGCGAGCCTCTCTACCTCGACGTTAAGTCTGCTCTCTACGACGACGAGCGCAAGCCTCTCATCGTGGGCGGCCGTTACGGTCTGGGTTCGAGCGATACCACTCCTGCCAAGATTATCTCCGTATTCAATAACCTCGAGCTTCCCGAGCCCAAGAACCACTTCACCGTGGGTATCGTGGACGACGTCACCTTCACTTCTCTGCCTGAGGTTGAGGAGATTCCTATGGGCGGTGACTCTCTCTTCGAGGCTAAGTTCTACGGCCTGGGTGCCGACGGTACCGTTGGTGCCAACAAGAACTCTGTGCAGATTATCGGTAACAACACCGACAAGTACTGCCAGGCATACTTCTCTTATGACTCTAAGAAGTCAGGTGGCTTCACCTGCTCTCACCTGCGTTTCGGCGACGAGCCCATCCACAGCGCTTATCAGGTGAATACGCCTAACTTTGTGGCTTGCCACGTACAGGCTTACCTGCACATGTACGACGTGACCCGTGGTCTGCGCAAGAACGGCACCTTCCTGCTCAACACCATCTTCGACGGCGACGAGCTGGTGAACTTCATCCCGAACAAGGTGAAGCGCTACTTCGCACAGAACAACATCACTGTTTACTATATCAACGCTACCAAGATTGCACAGGAGATTGGTCTGGGCAACCGTACCAACACCATCCTGCAGAGTGCATTCTTCCGCATCACCAAGGTTATCCCCATCGACCTGGCTGTAGAGCAGATGAAGGCCTTCATCGTGAAGTCTTACGGCAAGAAGGGTCAGGATGTGGTCGACAAGAACTATGCTGCCGTTGACCGCGGTGGTGAGTACAAGCAGCTGACCGTTGATCCCGCCTGGGCTAACCTGCCTGACGATGAGAAGAAGGAGGACGATGCACCCGCATTCGTTAAGGAGCTGGTTCGTCCTATCAACGCACAGGCCGGTGACCTGCTGAAGGTCAGCGACTTCGTAAAGCACGACACCGTAGACGGTACCTGGCAGAACGGCACCGCCGCATGGGAGAAGCGTGGTGTTGAGGCCTTCGTTCCCGTTTGGGATCCCGAGTACTGTATCCAGTGCAACAAGTGTGCATTCGCTTGTCCTCACGCTGCCATCCGTCCGTTCGTCCTCACCGACGAAGAGGCTGCCGGCACCGACGCTGCCACACTGCCTATGCTGGCTCCCAAGGCCCTCAAGGGCATGCACTTCCGCCAGCAGGTTTCTGTTCTCGACTGCTTGGGCTGCGGCAACTGCGCCGATGTCTGCCCCGGCAAGAAGGACAAGGAGACAGGCGAGCAGCATAAGGCACTGAAGATGGTTCCCTTCAACGTAGACGATCCTGCCATGAAGAAGGAAGCCGAGGTTTGGGAGTACATGGTCAACAAGGTAACTTCCAAGCAAGACCTCGTGGACATCAAGCAGAGCCCCAAGAACTCTCAGTTCGCTCAGCCTCTGTTCGAGTTCTCCGGCGCTTGCTCCGGCTGCGGTGAGACTCCTTATGTGAAGCTCATTTCTCAGCTCTTCGGTGACCGTGAGATGATTGCCAACGCTACGGGTTGCTCTTCCATCTATTCCGCATCTATTCCTTCCACACCTTATACAAAGAACGCCAAGGGTCAGGGTCCTGCCTTCGACAACTCTCTGTTCGAAGACTTCTGCGAGTTCGGTCTTGGTATGGCTCTCGCCAACAAGAAGATGAAGCAGCGCATCACCATGCTGCTCAACGAGAACATCGCCAGCGACAAGACTCCCGAGTCGTTCAAGGCTGCTGCCAAGGCTTGGATTGACGGTCAGGACGACGCAGATGCCTCCAAGGCTGCTGCCGCTCAGCTCCGTCCCGAGATTGACAAGGGCGCTGAGGCCGGATGCCCCGTTTGCAAGGAACTGCAGACGCTGGAGCACTACCTCGTAAAGCGTTCTCAGTGGATCATCGGTGGTGATGGTGCTTCATACGATATCGGCTACGGTGGCCTCGACCACGTGCTCGCTTCCGGCGAGGATGTGAACATCCTGGTTCTCGATACCGAGGTTTACTCCAACACCGGTGGTCAGTCTTCTAAGGCTACTCCTCTGGGTGCCATCGCTCAGTTCGCTGCCAGCGGCAAGCGCGTCACCAAGAAGGATCTCGGTCTGATGGAGACCACCTACGGTTACATCTATGTAGCTCAGATCGCTATGGGTGCCGACAACTCTCAGACGCTGAAGGCCATCCGCGAGGCTGAGGCTTACCACGGACCTTCGCTCGTCATCGCTTACGCTCCTTGTATCAACCACGGTATCAAGGGCACCAAGGCTGACAAGCGTAACATGGGTCGTTCACAGCACGAGGAGGCTCTGGCTGTTGAGTGCGGCTACTGGCATCTGTGGCGCTTCAACCCCGATCTGGCCAAGGAAGGCAAGAACCCGTTCCAACTCGACTCCAAGGAGCCGCAGTGGGATAAGTTCCAGGATTACCTCCTGGGCGAGGTTCGCTTCTCTTCTCTGAAGAAGGCTCTGCCCGATCAGGCCGACGAGCTGCTGCAGGAGACTCAGCGTGCCGCTCAGCGCCGCTACCAGTCATATGTTCGCAAGACTAAGGAAGACTGGAGCGAGAGCATCTAATCAAAAATCAATCACTCTTAAATAAGAAGGCCCGGCAGACTGTTCTGCCGGGCCTTTTTGCGTCTTATATTTCCGTGGGGACATAAATAATCTTCCATGCGTACATAATAATGGAATTTTGCTTTGCAAAAGGCGACAAAAATCTAAGAATATTTATTTTCCTAGATGCATGTCCATTCCATTTGGCTGGAAACATCAATAATATAACACATAATATTGTTTCTACTTTACCCACAACAGGTAATATTTTTCATTGCAAGGTAAATGTTCAAAAAGCCATATCCGAAATAAGAGATTTTTTT
>JBMNUW010000133.1:0-8844 GCA_050946475.1 Prevotella sp. | reverse complement strand
GGCGGGCTCGGAGAGTCTGCCCGTCAACTCCTGCCTGTCGGTGCAAAGCCCTGGGAAGGCGGTTCCGTCAGTTTCGACATGGCAGTGGACGGAGAACAGCAGAACTATCTCACTGTGAAACTGTGGGGCTCCGACAAGGGAGAAAACATGGGACGGCTCATCGTCTATATCAATGGCAAGCAGATGGGTTACAACCGCGAAGGTGACTACGATGTGCTCAATCAGGCAGACAACGACCCGCTGGCACTTGGCCGCTTTGTCTACGTAACACTGCCTTTGCCGCCCCAAATGACCCAAGGCAGACAGACCGTACATCTTCAAATTAAACTATTCGGTCCCATGTGGTATTATGGCGATACCTGGCAGAGATTCCAGCGCAATATTACTCATGCGTCCCGTGGCATCTACAGAGCCTATACACATGTCAGTCCCTATTTCTCTCCTTCCAAGGACGAGAAGATGGGACAAGCTCCTGTTCGCAAATTCCGCCAAGGCGAGGGCGAGGAAGTCATTGCCGAGACACAGAAGAAAGTCACCGACAGGGTGCAACAAGTGCTGGACCACATAGACACCTATAAGATAGAGCCGCGGCTAAAGCAGCAGAACAGCCAAATAGAATTTCTTATAGAAGCCTATCAGACAACATGGACACCTGCCTATCACAATCAGAAGATTGTGGATTTGGCTGTCCGACTCGGTGATTCTATTGTCAGTCACTGTTTCCGAGATCCCCAAGACCTTCAGGGTGAATGGACAGGCGGAGGCCAGTTGGGTCGTGCTTTGAAAGTGATGTGGGACCAGATGAAGCTGCGCCTCAACGAACAAGTGAGCTATGCTTCTGGCCTGACACGCCGTGAAGCCTGGGCAAAGATGCTCAAGAACAGTGTGGACTACTGGACCACTCACCGTCGTTCGTACACCAACCAGTCCATGATAGTAGACTGTGGCATCTATGGGGCTAACATGGGGCTGACTCTCCTTTCACCTTCAGAAGCCCTCAGCGAGAAGCAGGTGCGCGGCTATCTTTATCAGTCAGTGGGATTACTGCCTTGGCTGGGCAGCGAACACGGCGGCGAGGCGACAGGTCAGACCGATGTGCCGATGAAGAATGTACAGACACCCTACGGCCATCACTACAAGTTATTTACCCGTAAGGGACTGTCGCGCGAGTTGGGATGGGTAGCCACTTATGGCGAAACCAACTTCACCTTTGCCCGCAACATGGTGGAGATGACGGGCGACAGTCTCATCAGGAATCGTCTGCGCGAGCTGGTCCATGCCCGCTTCCCGTTCCGCTATCCCGGCTATGATGCCGACGGCTATGCCTGTATGAAGCTCTCCAGTGAAATAGACAACCGAACGGCGCACTATCCTCTTTCCGGCAGTGCCTACTGCGAACCCGATATCGGCGAGGCATGGTGGATGCAGTTACCAGCCCTGCTTAGTGATGACCCTGCGATAGTAGGGGTGGCACAGCAATCCATTGAGGAAGGACAGTATTTCCACTATGTCAAGCACCGCAGTACAGGCAACTTCGTGGGAATGATGCGCAATGTTGACGAATATAATAAGGTGAAGGGACTTGCCAAGAGCAATTATCGTCTGCCCATGACACCGGGACAGCCTGACTTTGTCTTTGCCGATGAGGAGGATGCTGTGCTGGCACTGAAGCAGGGAGAAACAAACCTGTTCATCAACTTCTACTATCGTTCCGAACGTGCCGTCAATCGGGTGGCCCGCATATTTGAGATGACGCCCCGGTTGGCACGACTGGCCACGGCCAGGACAGATGTTAAGGTCATCTCCAGTGGAATGACTTCCACACGTGCCGACTGGACAAATTCCACCCGGAACAACGAAGTAACAGCTCCCGGGGAAACGATTCATCAGGCATGGGCTGGTGAAGTGATGCCCATCAGCAAACGTCCCGACGATGCCAGTCAGCCGGAGTATGGTTCCTGGGGCCCCTTCCTGGGCAAGGCAGCCTTCTACGCGCTCGATTACGGCCCTTATCTCATCGGAATGAATACTACAGAAGACAAAGTCTATGAGAAAACGGTTAAAAATGGCAGCTATTACGACCTGGTATCCAAAAAGACTGTGGAAGTCAGGAACGGGAAAGTCAAAGTGCAGCCTTTAACAACCATTGTTTTGATTCAAAGAAACAATTAACCATAATATTAGCTGATGAAGAAACTGGCAATATCGTCCATCTGTATCATATTTCTTTACGCAATCAACGAGAGCCTGAAGAAAATATAATTGGCTAAAAATTAGCAAGTTGTCGAAAATTCTTATATATTTGCAGTTAAAATCAGACAAATAAGACAAAGAATACCACCCGGACTTCAAAGGGGAAGACGTCAACTATATGACAACAAACAAAATTTTAAACCAACATTTAAATTAAAACTATTCGATACATGCGTAAACTGTTTTCTTTCATCTTCATGGCGTTCGCCTTCACAGCCTATGCTCAGCATTACACCGTGACATCGCCCGACGGACATATCACACTCAGCGTTGACAATGGTAGTACACTTACCTATAGCGTAAAACTCGACGGGCAGCAGATGCTCGCTGCCTCTCCTATGGGCTTTGCCATGCGTGGCGAAGACGATATGAAGGGCAACTTCGAGGTACTGGGAGAAGCGAAAGTGACGAAAGGCGTGGAGCAGTGGTCACCAGTGGTTCGCAATAAACACAAAGAGTGCCGGGTAGACTACAATGCACTCGAACTGCCCTTGAAAGAAAAGAGCGGCAAATATCGCAAGATGACGGTGAATTTCCGCGTGATGAACGACGGTGTGGCATTTCGCTACACCCTCTACGGCATTCCTACAATTGGCATGCGCTATGTCCACGACGAGCTGACGGGCTACAATGTACCCGAACAGTCTAACCTGTGGATTCCCAACTTCAAGTATTCCCAAAATGGAAAGGGCTACCAGTCATCACAAGAGGGCGAGTTCGTAGAGACACCCGTGAAAGAAATCGGCGACAGCATCCATGCCGGACTGCCCGGGCTGATTAAGGTTGACGCCTCTCACTGGATGGTCATCACCGAAGCAGCTCTCGACAACTGGCCCGGCATGTATCTGGGTCGTAAGGATGCCCCCAAGAACGGTTATCAGCTCCTTACCACCAAACTTGCTCCGTTGTGGGGAAACGACGAGAAGGGCGACAAGGTACGCTGCGCGAACGAGACCTCTTCGTCATGGCGCGTCATCATGGTGGGCCACAATCCCGGTAAATTCATTGAAAGTGAAATCATCCGCTCGCTCAACGAAGATTGCAAACTTGAAGACACCTCGTGGATTAAGCCCGGCATGAGTGCCTGGGACCACTGGTGGAGCGGTGAAGTCAAGATGGAACAGAACGTAATCAAGCAATATATCGACTTCGCGGCAAAGGAGAAGTGGCCCTACATGCTCATCGACTGGACTTGGTATGGACCTTACTGCAAGCCCGAAGCTGACATCACAAAGCCCGCCAAACAACTTGACATGCCTGCCATTATGGCCTACGCCAGGCAGAAGGGCGTTGATATCTGGCTCTGGTTGCGCTGTGAGGACGTCAATAACAATGACCAGTATCTCAAAGCCTTCCCCCTCTTCCGGCAATGGGGCGTGAAGGGAGTGAAGATTGACTTCATGGACCGCGACGACCAGGACATGGTCAACTGGTACCACCGCATCATCAAAGCTACGGCAGACAATCATCTGATGCTCGACTTTCACGGCGCCTACAAGCCCGACGGACTGGAACGTACCTATCCTAACCTGCTCACACGAGAGGGCGTGATGGGCTCTGAATATTATAAGTTCAGCAACCGCGTTACTCCCGAGCACAATGTGACACTGGCTTATACTCGCCTGCTGGCTGGTCCGATGGATTACACGCCCGGCGGTTTCCTCAATGTCACTCGCAAGCAGTTTAAGCAGCAGAGTCCCACGCTCGTCTTCAACACCCGCGCAGCCGAACTGGCCAAGTTTGTGGTCTACGACAGTCCGTTCATGTGTTTCTGTGATCATCCCGACAACGTGTACGGCAAGGTAGGTGAGGACTTCGTCAGTGCCGTGCCCACTACATGGGATGACATTCACTTTCTCGGCGGCGACCCCGACACCTATGTGGCACTGGCCAAGAAAAGCGGTGACGAATGGTACATTGGTGTTATCAACAACAGCCGGCAGCGCAACATCACTCTCGACCTGTCGTTCTTGCCCGAGGGAAAGTACAAGGTGACCTGTTGGGCTGACAGCAAGAAAAGCAACACCGTGGCCACTGCCTGTAATAAACGGACCCTCAAGATAGACTCACGCAAGCCGCTGAAGGTAATGCTGGCCAAGGGCGGAGGTTATGTGGCAAAAATCATGAAACTGTAAATGCATTTCCATTATGATGGCGCAGTGCTTGCCATTCATAAAACATCAATAACAATGAAAACTCTAACTGTTCTCTTATTTTCTCTTTTAACCTGCCTGCCTCTTTGTGCCGGCAATGTACAAGTGACACCTGCTCCAGCCGGAGCAGAGCTTCTCAGTGACTACACCGTGCTCGTCAGACAGGACAACCACTGGCTGAAAGTGCCCACTTACAAATGGCGAGCAGACAGTGTGGCTGCGGGACGTCACCAAGCCGTGCCCGTTTCCGTGGCGATGCTCGATTTCACGGAAACCGCAGAGATTGCCGTGGTTTGTCATCGCGAGCCGATTCAGCATTATGCAATAAGACCCCTCTCCTATCAGATACCAAATCGTCAGCAAGGTGACACCATCTTTTTCACTCTCGACCGTCCCCGGTATCTCTCCATAGAAATCAACGGGCACCGGTTTGGCAATCTGCATCTTTTTGCCGACATCCCCCTGCCCATGATGAAACGGAAACTCAACGTAGTCTACTTCGGACCCGGGATGCACAAACTGCAGGGCGACACACTTTGGGCTAAATCGGGACAGACCATCTTCATTGACCAAGGGGCTGTCCTTAAGGGTACCATCATGGTAAAGCATTGCCATGACGTACGCATCATGGGACACGGTATCGTTAATCCGGGAGCACGACAGGGCATCGTGGTCAACCGGTCGAAACGAGTGCTCGTGGACGGGCTCTTCACCACCCAGATTCCAGTGGGCACATGCGATTCGGTAACTGTCAGAAACGCCAAGGTAATGAGCTGGTACGGATGGGGCGACGGCATGAACGTGTTTGCCAGTAGCCATGTGAGCTACGACCATGTTTTCTGCCGCACCAGTGACGACTGCTCCACCATCTACTGTACCCGCCTGGGCAACGTAGGCTCTTGCCACAACATCCGCGTCAACGACGCTGTCTATTGGGCCGACGTGGCGCATCCCATCATGATTGGACTGCATGGTGATATTGACAAAAACGAGGAAATAAGCGATGTGGTCTATGAGAACGTAGGCATCTTGAGACACAACGAATACCAACTGGACTATCAGGGATGCATCGGCATCAACAACGGAGATAACATTCTGTGCCGGGACCTCACGTTCCGTAACTTCCACATCGAGGATATCGAAAACGGCATGCTCTTCAACTTCCGCGTGTGCTACAACAAGAAATATTGCCACGCACCGGGCCGTGGCATCAAAAACGTGCTGCTCGACAACATTTCCTATCAAGGGCGCACTCCCAACATTTCGCTGATTCTCGGTTACAATGAAAACAGAAAAGTAAACGGTATCCGTTTTCAAAATTTCAATATCAACGGAAAGCTCATCACCGACGATATGCCCGGCAAGCCCAAATGGTATAAGACAGCAGACATGGCACGCATCTTCGTGGGCGAGCATGCGGAGGACTTATCCTTCACCAGGACCAACAATTAGCGCTTTCATAATTCATAATGCATAATTAAGCTCCGCCATGGTTGATGCACTTCGTGCATTCAATAGATCTGCTGAATCTGCATGACCTTATTTTTCGCTGGATAGCCGTTCTCCCCCTTTTTCAGGGGGAGTTAGAGAGGGTCTGGTTGGTCTGTGGTCTTGCAGTCTTACGCCTCCCCTGCCTGCTTCAGATATTCGGTGGGGGTCATGCCCTCCATTTTGCGGAAGGTGGCAAAGAAATTGGAGCGCTTGAATCCGCACTTTTCGCTCAAAGCGGTAATGGTATAGCGATGCCCCTCCCCGCGGGCTACAAGTTGCTTGAATGCTTCCAGACGGTATTTGTTGATATAGTCGTAATAGCTTTCCTTGAGATAGAGGCTGAATACCTGGCTGAGCTTACTCGGCGATAAGTGGAGATAGTCGGCCAGGTCGCTCATCTTCAAATTGGGGTCGATATAGGGCTTTTTCTTCTCCACATAGTCGTTCATCCTTTGAACTATCGAGGCACATTCCTGCTCGTCTATCTTCACCCTCTGATACTTCTGCTGCGTCGTAACCGCCAGTTCCTGTTCTTCTTTTTCATCCTTGTTCCGAAGCTCGTCGCCCGACTCTATGAGGGCTTGTTCCATCTCGTCGCGTTCACTTCGCAACAGGTCGGTCTGCTTGCGGTATTGCTGCCAACGCCACAACAACAGAAGGGCAATCACCAGCAAAAGAACCTCAACGACTGCCATCCACGAAGGCATCACCTTGATGGTATAGACCTGAAGAGTGCTCGGCACTCCCGCCAGTCTCACTTCCAGGCGGTGACGTCCTAGAAACAAATGACGAATGCTTATCTCCTCGGCATCAGGAACGAGCGTCCACTTCTTTTCGCCGTCCATACGATACTCGTAATAGCGGTTGTTGGGTATGGCGAAGTCAGCCATCAGTGGACGAACCGTAAGCTTCTGTGAAACGACGTTCCATTTTACAGGCAGCGTCCGGGTGTTGTTGAGCGCTATTTCCTCATCGTTGGAGATAAGATTGCCGCCTCGCCGCACATTATATAATAATACGCGCGCGGGCGCGTGGGCAAGATAGTTCTCTAACGCACTCATGTCCATATACATCAGTCCCTCGGTGGTACCCACCCATATTCGTCCGCCGGCTTCCGCTACCACGTTGCATCCGTTGACCTGGCCTTCCAGACCTTCGCCTTGTCCGAAATGCTGCAGCGTTTTCAAGTCATAGGAGAGACGGAAAAGTCCGTTGTCGCTCGTTATCCAGAAGCAGCCTCTGAAGTCATCACAGAATGTCAATAACTTCTCGTCTGCCAGACCTTTCGGAAGTTCTACGATACCAAAGCGGCTGAGGTCGGGCCTGGTGAAATAGAGTTTCGCGTCGCTCATGAAATAGACATCTCCATTCTTGCCTATCACTGCCTTGTTGAACGACTGGCGATTGAAGAATTTATTAGGGAAATTGGCATTCTCGAAGACGCCATTTTGATAAACGGCAATACCCTTTGACCCTGCAAGCCAGGCGCTGTTGCTTGAGTTGAAAACAATACCCTGTACGGGACCTCCGAAAAGACGGGCATTGAATTCGGTGTACTGACGAATTCCCCCTTCCCGGTCGAGCACGAACACACCTTCATTGGTGCCTATCCACAGATGCTGGTCGGGCGACACCGTCATTGAAAAGACCTTCACATAGCTCAACAATGGATTCTGTAACAACTTTTCCACACGATGGGTCACTGGATCAAATCGCCGTACACCCGCATCACGTGAACCGATATAGTACGCTCCGTCGTAATACGCGATAAAATTAATGGTGTGAACCCCAAGCAGTTGCTCACTGTCGAAATGAACCACCTGACGGGTTTGCTCGTCAATAAGATACACACCGTCGTTAGTGCCCAGTACTTTCTGCTGTCCGTTGAGACAAATGCAGGTTACGTTCATTCCTGCCGTATTGAAGGCTCCCATCCGGTAGGTCTTGAACAGCGGAGCCGTGTAGTAAACATAGGCCAAGCCGAAAAACGACACACCAAACCAGTCTACACCCAAACGGTCGCGATAGTAACAGTTCACCACATTGGTGGGCAACGTCGGCGTAGACTCCTCGTTGTCAAACCTTTGCACGACCCGGTCACTGCGGGTATCAATCAGATAGGCACCTGAGCCGTCGGTAGCCACACAGAGCAAGCCTCCGCTCAAAGATTTCATCTTATGGATATTATTGCCCACGCCGGGGAATGATCTGACGATGTGATCTTTTAAGCTGTAAGTATAGAGTCCATTGTTTGTCGTTCCGATATAGAATTTTCCATTAATCAGTGCAAGTTCGGACAAAGCACTCTTTTCCGGCATTTGTCTGGCTAACTGATAGGCTGTTATCTTTCCTCTGGCATCAAGATGATTCAAGTTGTACCTCGTCAGAAACCAGACGCCTCCCTTTCCGTCACCGATGATGTCACGTACCGAGATTGCCAGTCCCTTGATGGAAGAACCCGTGGTATAAAGCCGTGCCTTTCCGTCTGCGCAGACCCATATTCCCTTTGGACTGTTCACATATATCTTTCCGCCATGAGCATAAACGTGCTCCGCCTTCCCAATCTCAGGATAAATGCGGTGAAAGGCATTGTCCGTGACTTTCATTTCAAACAGTCCTTGCTTGGAGCAAACGAATTTTGTTCCGTCCTCGTTCTCGCAAATTTCATAAGCGTTATTAAGCGTCCCATTGTCCGAAGGCAACGGATAATTGAGCACTCTCACACCGTTGTAGGTACAGACCCCCTTGCTTGTTGTCATCCAGATGCGCCCGTTCCGGTCGGCCATGATGTCGGTGACAAACCGGCTCTCCAATCCGTCCTCCTTGGAAAGGACATGAAGCGCTCTGATTGTCTGTCCATGTACCGCCACCGGCAGGAAGTTAGTCAGCAACAGGACAACAATCCCATGATACAACTTTGCAAAAATTCGAGGCATATATTATTTAG
>JBMNUW010000132.1:0-8892 GCA_050946475.1 Prevotella sp. | reverse complement strand
AATTTCTGATATCTTTGCCTACTGCTTCTTTTTAAAGAAACTTTCTATTTTATATTGTAGCTCATTCAGATTTTCCAGACGTTAACCATTAACCAAGTTTTGTTATAACGTTAATGGGATTACTAAGAAAATCTGTGATGAGCTTTTTTGTGCTTAAAACGAAAGTAAAACGTAACTTTATATTGCAAAGATGAAATAATATAAGAATAAGAGTTTATGTTATACGGGTTGAATTCTTTTCGTAACGAAGTCTTAGAATACAATGGCTTCAAACGAGATAATTCAATGTATTACTGATGTTTAGGTCCGTTTTACACCCATATTTGTAAGAGGATTTCAGTGCTTCTGATGCAGGAAGTCCGACAAAACGAAGAATAAAAGTTACGAAAAGAACATAAAAGCTTTCATTCGATAAGATTTATCTTAAATAACGTTAATAAAAATACGATTATATTTCGTTTCGAACTATATTTGCAGCAGAAAGTCCAAGATATTTGTTTCGACACGAAACTTTAAGTATCGGAGAGATTTTCTAAGAAGTAGATAAACCAGAACATCTAAAGACCCAATAGCATGAACCGGAAAGAGAAAGATAATTTTGATGTCGTCATTATCGGCGGTGGCATCACGGGAGCGGGAACCGCTCGTGACTGCGCTCTAAGGGGCTTAAAGGTGCTGTTGGTTGAGAAGTTCGATCTCACCAATGGAGCCACAGGTCGTAATCATGGATTGATGCATAGTGGTGCACGCTATGCAGTGACCGATTCTGAGTCGGCCAGGGAGTGCATCAGTGAAAACATGATTCTTCGCAAGATAGCCCGACACTGTGTGGAAGAGACTGATGGCCTCTTCATCTCGCTGCCCGAAGACGATCTTAATTATCAGCAGACGTTTGTAGACGCTTGTCATAAGGCAGGCATCCGTGCAGACATTCTTGACCCAAAGGAGGCTCGCAGACTGGAACCTGCTGTGAATCCTGCTCTTACAGGTGCCGTTCGTGTCCCCGATGCCTCCATCGATCCTTTCCGACTTACTACAGCCAATATCATCGATGCCCGAAATCACGGGGCTGAGGTGCGTACCTATTCGGAGGCAGTGGGCTTGATAACGGAGAATGCCGAAGTACGTGGGGTGAAGCTTCGCGACAATCATACGGGCGAGATTAGTGAAGTTCACTGTCGGCTGGTGATAAATGCCGCAGGTATTTGGGGACAACTTGTCCTAAAACAGGTGGGCATCGATATCAATATGTTTCCTGCCAAAGGCACGCTTCTCATCTTTGGTCACCGTGTGAACCAGATGGTTATTAACCGTTGCCGTAAACCAGCAAATGCAGACATTCTTGTACCTGACGACACGGTTTGTGTAATAGGAACCACTAGTGACCGTGTACCCATTGACACCGTGGACAATCTACGGGTTACCCCTGAGGAAGTAGATGTCCTGCTTAAGGAGGGCGAAAAACTGGCACCGGCACTGGCTACAACTCGCGTTCTGCGAGCTTATGCAGGCGTGAGACCTCTTGTTGCTGCCGACAATGACCCGTCCGGACGTTCCATCAGCCGTGGTATTGTACTTCTTGATCATGAGCAGCGTGACGGCATGAAGAATCTAATCACTATTACTGGCGGAAAGATGATGACCTATCGTCTGATGGCTGAAAAAGCCACCGACCTCGCCTGTAAGAAACTCGGCGTTGACAAGACTTGCGAAACAGCTGTCAGACCACTTCCCGGAAGTGAGCAGGCTGCTGATATTGAAGGTACCAGTCAAGACGCACACGACTACAGCTTCTATGCCGAGGAAGGTCGCCACGGTACTATGACCGCTGAGATAGCCAATGGAGATCCGGTTGACGACGCCTTGGTCTGCGAGTGTGAGAATGTAACGGTGGGCGAGGTAAAGTTCGCTGCCGAGAAGCTGCATATCCGCAACCTTATCAATCTTCGTCGACGTACCCGTTTAGGCATGGGCACCTGTCAGGGAGAACTCTGTGCCTGCCGGGGAGCCAACGTGCTCTGCAAGCTGACTGAGGAATTGCCGGAGAAGGCCGAACGCGAACTCGCTGCCTTCATCTCTGAAAGATGGAAAGGCATGAGGCCAGTTGCGTGGGGCGACACCTTGAATGAGGGTCAGCTCACCACAATGATTTATGAGGAACTCTGCGGACTGAATCGACTCAATGGAGGAAAGAAGGAGGTTGCAAGATGAAATACGATAATATTATAATAGGTGGCGGTTTGGCAGGTATGACCTGTGGCATCGCCCTACAGAAAGCCGGACAACGCACCGCGGTGATAGCTGCCGGACAGAGCACGCTGCACTTCAGTTCAGGTTCTATTGACCTGTTGGGATATACAGAAGACGGAAAGACCGTGGACAACCCCATTGAAGCAGCATCCGGACTCAGCGCCGGTCACCCTTATCATCGTGTGACTGACCTGGAACAGAAAGCGCAACGGGCTGCCGAACTGCTGGCTGACGCCGGACTGAAGATGAACGGTGAGCTGCATCGTAATCATTTCCGTTTCAGTCCGATGGGAGTACTGAAGCCCACATGGCTCACCCCAGACGGTATGTTCACCACCTCCGAGACTGGGCAGTTTCGCTGGAAAAGTGTGGCACTCATCAGCCTTCGCGGTTTTCTCGATATTCCTACGGAGTTCTTGGCAGACAATCTGAAGAAAATGGGAGTAGAAGTAGAACGTCGTGAGGTTAGCACACCAGCTCTTGATGTTGTCCGTCGCAGTCCATCGGAAATGCGTTCCACCAATCTTGCAAAAGCCCTTGACAACGACGAGCGGGTAGAGGCATTGGCAGAAGCAGTGAATGCCCTTGAAGTGAAGAGCGACTTGCTATTGCTCCCTGCTGTACTGGGCTTCCGTAATCAGAAGAGAGCCAGCCAGTTGCGCACCTCCATAAAGAAGGAAAGCCGCTTTGTAGTTACCATGCCGCCCACTGTGCCTGGCGTGTGTCTGCAGTCAATGCTCAACCGTCGTTTCACCGACCTTGGAGGTACCCTGTTTCAGAGTGACACCGTAAAGGGCGGAACCTTCTCGGTCAACCGACTGGAGAGTGTGGTGACTGAAAATCTCAGTGACGAGGTGCTGCAGGCTCGCAACTTTGTGCTCTGTACAGGGTCGTTTCAGAGCCGTGGCATTATGAGCAACTATCAGGGAGTCTATGAACCGATATTCCATCTTGATGTCGATGCCGCCGCAGACCGCAGTCAATGGGTAGCAGACTATTTCTTCGACGACCAGCCCTACATGAAATTCGGTGTCCGGACAGACGAACAACTTCATCCTCTCCTTAATGGAAAATCTGTGGAGAACCTTTGGGCTGCAGGTTCTGTTCTCAGCGGGCACAATCCCGTGAAACTCGCCGACAGAGGAGGAGTAGATATGATGACAGCCCTTCAAACAGTAGAATATATTTTAGCAAGGAGATAAATCCATGGAACAGCCTACACAAACCCATACGCTGAGCCCGTTCAATTTCGAGCAGTGTCTCAAATGCTCCATCTGCACGGTCTATTGTCCGGTGTCTGCTGTGGAGCCCAACTATCCGGGTCCGAAGCAGTCTGGACCAGACAATGAGCGCTACCGGCTGAAGCATCCTGACTTTTTCAATGAGTCGCTGAAGCTCTGCCTCAATTGCAAGCGCTGCGAGGTGGCCTGTCCGGAACATGTCAATGTGGGCGACATCATTCAGATGGCCCGAATAAAATATAGCACCCACAAGCCTTCTCTGCGTGACCGTATGCTGGCTAACACCGACTTCGTTGGCACACTGGCCCACACCTTTGCTCCTATCACCAACTTCGCCCTAGGTCTGAAACCCATGAAGGCTATGCTCGACGGAGTGATGAAGATAGACAAGCACCGTCAGTTCCCGGCCTATGCCTTCCAGACTTTCGAGCAATGGTATCGCAAGCATGCCGAGGAGCAGGAAGCTTATTCCAAGCATGTAAGCTACTTTCACGGATGTTATGCCAACTACAACTTTCCCAAACTCTCGCAGGACTTGGTAAAAGTGCTCAACGCCTGCGGCTACGGCGTGCGTCTATTGGAGAAGGAAAAATGCTGTGGTGTAGCTCTCATCGCCAATGGTATGCCCGACCAGGCCCGCCGACAGGGCGAGGTGAACATCAACTCCATGCGAAAGGCCGTGGAGCGCAGCGAGGACATCGTGACCTCAAGCAGTACCTGCACTTTCACCATGCGTGACGAATATCCTCATTTGCTGAAGATAGACAACCACGACGTGAGACCCCATCTCGGACTTGCCACCCGTTGGCTCTATCAGAAAATAGAGAAGGGAGAGATACGGTTGGCTTTCCGCAAGGACTTTAAGGCACATGCCGCCTACCATGAAGCCTGCCACATGGAGCGCATGGGGTGGGGCGTCTACTCCATCGAAATGATGCGGATGATACCCGGTCTCAAGCTCACTGTGCTCGATAGCAATTGCTGTGGCATTGCAGGAACCTACGGTTTCAAGAAGGAAAACTATGAGCGTTCTCAGGCTATCGGTGCTCCGCTCTTCAGGCAGATAAAGGAAGTAAATCCCGACTATGTGGCCTGTGACTGCGAGACTTGCAAGTGGCAGATAGAAATGTCAACGGGTTACAGCGTGCTGAATCCTGTCAGTATTCTGGCTGATGCCCTTGATGTGGAGGCTACCCGCCAACTGAACAACGTGAAATAACCTACTATAGAAAGCTGTAGGCAGCTTTTCCATAGTGACAGACGACTCCTTGTGGAGCTCATCTGACACTATTGGAACAAATAAGACGAAAAAAATGTTATCGGTACTTATCTGCCGGTATCTGCAAAGTGATTTTATTTCTCCTAAACAAATAACTAAAACTCAAGCAATCATGGAACAGTACATCTTAGCTCTCGACCAGGGTACGACAAGTTCTCGTGCCGTCGTATTTGATCATAATGGTCAAATCAAATCAGTGGCTCAGAAAGAATTCAAGCAGTATTTTCCGAAACCCGGATGGGTGGAGCATGACCCCAACGAGATTTGGTCTTCTCAGGCTTCCGTAATAGCTGAGGCTATTTCTGCCATTGATATCAATGGCCTCGACATTGCCGGAATTGGCATCACCAACCAGCGTGAGACCACTATTGTGTGGGACATTGACACAGAAGAGCCTATCTATAATGCTATTGTGTGGCAGGACAGACGTACAGCTGAGTACTGCGACAAACTGAAAGCACAGGGGCTCGTGGACACCATCCGTGAGAAGACAGGACTGATTATTGATGCCTATTTCAGCGGTACGAAAATCAAATGGATTCTCGACAATGTACCCGGCGCACGCAAGCGTGCCGAGCAGGGCAAACTTCGCTTTGGTAATGTGGATTCCTGGCTTATCTGGCGACTCACCCGTGGTGAAGCCCATGTGACCGATGTGACTAATGCCTCACGCACCATGCTCTTCAACATCCATGAAATGAAGTGGGATGAGGACCTCCTCAAGTTGCTCGATATTCCTGCCAGTATGTTGCCGGAGGTAAAGTCGAGCTCGGAAATCATGGCCCATACCAAGACCACCATCTTTGCCCACGAGGTACCTATTGCCGGAGTGGCCGGCGACCAGCAGGCAGCCCTCTTCGGACAAATGTGTGTTGAACCGGGTGCCATCAAAAACACTTATGGAACGGGCTGCTTTGTAATGCTCAATACCGGTGACAAGCCTGTGATGTCAAAGAACAACCTGCTCACCACTGTTGCCTGGAAGATTGGCGACACAGTGAATTATGCTTTGGAGGGTTCTATCTATGTCGGCGGTTCCGTAGTTCAGTGGCTCCGTGATGGCTTAGGCATCATTAAGTCGTCTGGTGAAGTAGAGGATCTGGCTTCTACAGTACCCGATTCAGGTGGCGTTTATTTCGTTCCCGCTCTTACGGGTCTGGCTGCTCCTTATTGGGATCCTTATGCACGCGGAACCATTGTCGGCATTACCCGTGGTACAACGGCTGCTCATATCGCCCGTGCAGCTCTTGACGGAATAGCTTTCCAGACTTATGACATTGCACAGGCCATGTCGAAAGACATGGGAGCACCTCTGACAGAATTGAAAGTGGACGGCGGCGCATCTCGCAATAACCTCCTCATGCAATATCAGGCCAATCTGCTTGGAATCAAGGTTGTTCGTCCAAAGATAACAGAGACAACGGCTCTCGGAGCTGCTTATCTTGCAGGACTGGCTGTAGGCTACTGGAAGGATATCGATGAGCTGAAACGTCAGTGGCAGGTGGAGCGCACCTTTGAGCCAAGTGCAGATACAAAAGAGATAGAAGATGCCAAGAAAGGCTGGGCTGATGCTATTCAGCGCACCCTCTCTAAAAAATAATCATACAATCTTAACGACGGCGGTGGGAGGAGACTACATTTTTCAGGTTGCGAGTCATCTTTACAGCCTTTCATCGCCGTTTATTTTTTAAATTCTCAACTTAAACATTCAATAATAAAAATCTTTTATATTATGGAATATTCTATGACAACCCAGTTCCTTATGGAACTTATTGCTACGGCAGTAATGATTATTTTCGGAGACGGTGTATGCTGTGCCTGCAATCTTAAGAAGAGTAAGGCAAATGGTGCCGGATGGGTGGTAATCGCCATCGGGTGGGGTCTTGCCGTATGTATGGGCGTGCTCATCGCCGGTCCTTATACGGGTGCACATCTCAATCCGACGGTAACGCTCGGACTGGCTGTAGCCGGTAAGTTCCCCTGGGCGCATGTTCCCGCTTATATCATTGCCCAGATGATAGGCGGTTTCCTGGGAGCCCTCATCGTATGGATTTTCTATAAGGATCATTTTGATCAGAAGGACAACGACCCGGAGTTGATGCTCGGTTCGTTCTGCACGGAGCCTGCCGTACGCGACTATCCCTTGAACTTCTTCTCTGAGTTCCTGGCTGGTGGTCTGCTGGTCTTCATTATTATTGCTTTCGGTACTACGGGTAATACCATGGACCTTAACCAGGGTCGTATCGGCTTGTCTGCTCTTGGACCTGTGCCTGTTACATTCCTCATCATTGCATTGGGTATGTCGCTTGGCGGTACCACAGGATACGCAATGAATGCAGCCAGAGACTTCGGTCCTCGTCTTGTTCATGCCATTGTCCCCATTCCCGGCAAAAGAGACAGCGACTGGGCTTACTCCTGGATTCCCGTTTTTGCTCCTGCCGTCGGTGGTATGGTTGCAGGACTCTGTGGCGCATGGTTGCTAGGTCTGTAAATCTAACTTTATTATTATTCGAATGCACATTTCTTAATGTATCTTGCATAATCAGGCTGCGTGACGGAGTGGGGGACAGGGCATACGATATTCGTTCTGATAACATCTGTCCACAAGATGTCTGCCATCCGTCTCGCAGTCTGTCCCAAACCTATTAACCCAAAACCAATATGAAGAAGATTATCATCAAGGCATTCTGCCTTCTCGCTCTCGGGGCTACGCCCACTATTGCAAATGCACAAAAGCTGCACTATGTGGCTGATTTGGAAACATCCCACCTGTGGAGAGGACAGGAAGTTTCCAAAGGTCTCACCTTTGACAATGAATTTGCCATCACTGACAATCACAATCATTTCCGCTTCGGTCTCTGGGGCGGCATGCAGATAGACGGTGACTATAAGGAGGTGGACTGGTATGCCAGTTATACCTACGGTGGCTTCAACATTGCTCTGTGGGACATTTATAACTTCTCCGACGATATCTGGGCTGACGGTGCCAAGCAGTATCGCTATTTCAACTATGACTGCCATGACACAGGACACTTCTTTGACCTTGGCGTAAATTACGACTTTGGTGTTCATGGTTTTCCGTTGAAGCTTTCATGGACGACTCTCGTGGCAGGACGTGACCGTGGTACTGCCGACAAGCAGAATATTTACTCCACATGGGTTCAGGCTGCCTATACTATCTATGAAAATGACAAGTTTAAGGTAGATGCATCAGTAGCCGGTGCCTTCGCACTCAACAACTATGATGAGAACGAGAACGACAACTTCTATGGTAAGTCGGCAGGCGTTAATGATGTACGTCTTGGTTGCACCTATAAGTTGCGCATTGCGAAGCATCCTTTCCCGATTACCTCACAGGTGGTCTTTAATCCGGAGAACAACAAGGGTTACTTTAGAGTGGCAGTCAATCTGCTGAATCTGTAATCCATGCTTATTCATTAAAATAGATGTAATCTTAATTTTCCTATCTTTTTTAGTCCTGTCGTATTTTCAAAACGAATGCGACAGGACTTGTCGTTTTATGAGATTTTCATTGTTTCCAGTTGTCAAGAAACAAGTGTCTGTGTTCGATTCGAAATGAGGGATGATCGAGTTAAGTGACACAATTGGGGAATGGATTTCGTCTCTGCATGACGGAATCCCCCATGAACACTGAATCTCTGAAGACTTTTTAGTGCAATCGATTGCTTTTCTTAAATTTTGTTGTGTGCGGACACAAAAACTTGATTTGGGTCAAGAAAGAGGCCGTTTTTTTGAGAAAAGGATGAGAAAATATTGCGGGTAAATGGAAAATAACTAACTTTGCAATGTCAAAAGGAAATAAGACCTCTCACAAGAGGGATTCCGAAAGACAAAAAGAAGTTTAAGGTTAGTAGATTGTTTCATATAGGTTTTTAGTTTTTAGGTTTAAGATTAGTTTTTAGTTCATTAGGTAAAAGTTTAATTTAAGGTATTTGAAAAAGATTTGTTTCAGGTAACGTCAACCCCCATTTCTCGTGAGAGACATGGGGGTTGCGCGTTTTTTATAGGTATTAATGATGAACGGTCATAATTCTCTATATTATATAATGTATGCCAGTAGTTTTCCTTCTCTTCTTTTTTCAGCATGTTGACATATTGTAC
>JBMNUW010000131.1:0-8963 GCA_050946475.1 Prevotella sp. | reverse complement strand
AAGAATTGAAAGCAATTATTCTGTTAAATGTCAAAGCTTTCATAAGTTACACGATTTCCCACTTCAATAGCCGTATCTAAGTGTTCATCTCCACATAACTATTGGACTGCCATCCCCTTCGGATTTTCTTCTGCAATGCCTCCACAGTTTTCCGATTGAAACTAAGATGCTAATGCACAAGAAGGAGATAAAGATTTCTCATCCCTTGGCATCTCCTCTGTCTTATGTATATTAAGGGATTATTTAAGTATCACTCAACCAGTAGACATTCTCCATTCGTTTACAGCTAATGAATTAATTTCACTCAATGAAGTAAAAAAGTTCATTATTATTTTGCTGAATCAGAAAAAAACTGTACCTTTGCAGTCGCTTTGGTAAAAAAGCTTAAACGGTAGACCCGCTAGCTCAGTTGGTAGAGCACAACACTTTTAATGTTGGGGTCATGGGTTCGAACCCCATGCGGGTCACCATAAAAATCGCCAAGTTGCAGATTGCAACTGGGCGATTTTGTTTTATAGAATTAACCCCTTATTTAAGGTACTTTCGTTTCAGGACAATGGTTTTAAACCAGTCTCGTAGCACTCCTGCATATTGGTTTTGCGAATCAGCTATCAGAACGAGCACACGGGAGCCGTCGGTAAGTCGGGGACCCAGACACATCCCTTCATAGTTTGCCAGACTTCTTCCGAGAAGCGACAAGTTGGTTTTCCACCTTAGAAGCAATGTCTTGGGCAACCGCTTGGGTAAAGTGTCAATAACAATCGCCGCGGAATCCTTGAAAGGTTCAATTTGATAGAGCTTACACTCTACCCATGAACCAATCTTTGATTTGGGTACATAAAACTCCCGCTCGAGCAAAAGCAGAGAACCGTCGTCAAGGGCTGTAATGGCACTCACACCATGAACATAGTTTCGAGCCACGGAAGCATCAGCCACGGGGCTGTCCAACCGATAGAGAAGATGAAGGACCGGTTGAAGATGATCGTTAAATGCATATAGGTGTATGCTGTCGGATTCGTTACATGTCCACAACAGACGATGTGCAGGATCGAAAGTCAGGGACTCCAGACCTAAGTTGGAGGGCAAATGCTTATAACAGTCTGGTAATGTGACCTGCCTTCCTGTCGGGGTGGCGTCGAAACGGTATTCCAGAATTTGGTTGTCTGCCTCTCCGCTAATGAAGAACTTGTTGCGGAGAGAGTCGTAGGCAATGTCTTCCTCGTCACGGTTAGATAGTCCGCTGCTATAAAATCCCGAATTGCGAGCAGAACGAATTTCCCCGTTCACAGAATCAATCTCTATTCTGAATACAAAAAAACCGTCTCCTTCCGATTTGTCGTTCACTACGGCATAGCGGTCTTCTCCTATTCGCACGATGCCACTGTAGTTGCCTGGCGGAATGTCATGTGGATAATGGTGCTGTGCTTTCTCCGTCGCCTCATATTGCGCCGAGACTGACAGGGCAGGGGCGACAAGTGAAAGCATTATCACCACTCTTTTGAAGCACTGTCTAAGCATTGATACCGGTGTTGGAACCGAACAGGTCGTTTATATCCTGTATTTCCTCTTCGTCGAACCATGTAGAAAGTTTGTTGCGTGCCTTTGTCTTTACATCTTCCGACACCTCGCCCCATACTTTCTTCAATACATAGATGAGCACGGCGAGGTCGTCGCTCAGTCCTGCAATGGGAATGGCGTCGGGCATTACATCCAAAGGACCGATGAGATATCCGAGGGCACCAATTATGATTGCCTTGTCTTTGACGGAAACCTTATCGCTCTCCAGCGTGTAATAGAGGATGAGTGCAGAATACACCAGTTTGGCACCTGCCCTCTTTGCTATCCGTGAAATTTTCTCGACAAATCCCTTGGGAGAGAATTTGTCTTTATAGCTCATGAAATCAGGTAGTTCCATAATATTTATATTTTTGGTTAATGTTGTTGGGTCTTCTTAATACTATCTCCATACGCACACACATCGTCAACGTATTGCGCCATCACTGGATTTTCTCTCTTCAGCTTTGTAAGTTTCATCTGACGTATCAAGGTGGCGATGCTCCGAATGAGAAGTGCCAATACCACACCCATCGCTAATGCTATGAAGAAAAAGTTGTTGCCCATGGGCAAGCTCTCCTCTGGAAATGCACTGGCAATGAACACGGGAATGAGTGCTATGATGCCGTAGATGGTGAGCTGGGTGCGCAGGGTACCTTGACTGTCAAGTATCGACTGATAATTGAAGAGAAATTCATCCAGCTTTTCCTGACTGATTCCTTCGGCTTCCATTTGGGGGAAGCCAGGGGCATCTCCATGATTTTGAATCAGGAGGTGAACTCTGTGGTCCAAATCGTCTATAATGTTGGGTTGTAGTTCTTTCATGATTTCTTTCTTTATTAAGTTTGTTTAAAGACGGACCGCGACATTGTCACTATATCCTGTCTCTTGTTGTTTCGCAAAGTTTGTCAATGGTGACCGTCTGCCATTCCTTCGGAAAACGGCTGTCTACTTTCCCAAGCGACTTCAGCATCGGTTCTTCCTTGATGATATTAATGAATCTCCGGTCGGAAATGGATTTGCCCACCCGCGTCTCCAGACGGTCGATAATCTCGCCGACACTCTTCTTCATGATACCGAGGTCAACTGCATAACGATGCGCTCCCTTCTCGTCCTCATTTACAATCTCGTGCATCAAACCACTGGCTATAAGTTCATTGACAAGATCGTGAGCAATGCGCAAAGGCACACCCGTCATCGTGGAAAGTGAAGACAGGGTGGGGCGATGGTCGCGAAGACTCTCTCTGGTAGTGACCGACAAAATGAGCAGCATGGCTATGAGTTTGTGACGGACGCAAAGTTCACTGGCCTGAAACTGAAAAGACTTCATGTCGGACCCGTATTGATTGACAAACGTGAGCTGGGCACCAAACAGGCAGATGTACCAGTCTATCATAAGCCATATCATGAACAAAGGCAGAATGGCAACTGACCCGTAGATGGCGTTATAGCTTGACAGCGCGTATTGAACCCACACGTAGAGATATTGGAAACCAATCATACCCACGGCTGAAAGGAGTGACGGAACGAGGGCGCTGACAACAGGCACTTTCACATTTGGCATGAAAGTATAGAGGAACAGGAAGGCAAGCCACATGGCCACCACTTGCAAACAAGGACCGGCAATCTTAGCCAGAGGAAGCAGCACCCAGCCATTCAGCAGACGGTCTACATAACCTCCGACAAGTACAGTGAGTCCTGCGGTAACGATGATGGCTACGGCAAAAAACAGTGTCAGTGCCGTGTAGTCCACTATCATGCGGCCCAGACTGCGTGAACGGGCTACCTGCCAGATGGAATTGAACACATGTTCAATGTTATAGAACAGGCTCACTACGGTGTACAGCATGAAGATGAAGCCCGCTCCGACAATGACGTAGTTCTGGTTGTTGGCCAAATAATTGGAGGCGAACTGAAGAATGGTGTCGGCCACCTGAGGCTGACTGGAAAGGAAACTGCGAAACTCACGTTCCATATAATCCGCGAAGCCGAAGCCGCGGCCAATGGCCATCAGCACAGCTGCGATGGGTACAATGGCGAACATCGTGGAAAAAGAAAGTGAGTAGACCTGGTCGGAAAGTCCGTTGCGGAAGAAGAACTTTACCGTATAGGCTATTTTATGGCAAAAATGATAGAACCAGCGGCACAAGCTACTGCCGTTGAGCAAGTGGCTTCGCAGACAGCGTGCCACTCTTGCCTGAAGTCTTCTCATCGTTGTCATTGGCAAACAAAACAAAAAAGTAAGGCAGTGCCCTGGTAAGCCGGGTTCCGTAACCGGGAAATGTTGCCACTCTCCGGCGCCCTGTCATTTATCTACTTTGCAAGTCACCCTGCAACTCTAGCATTCTACCCTCCACCGTTGTGCTCTAGGCACATCGGGCTGGCCGCCCTCTCATGACGGTGGTTTACATGAACTTGCAGCCTCCAGTCGGCACAGCACTGCGATCACCCGCAGTCTGGTAGTCTCTTACACCACCTTCTCACCCTTACCGCAATCGAAATCACGGCGGTTATTTTCTTCTGCCTGAACCTACTGTCACCAATAGCTTCTATTTTCGGAAGTGGAGTGCCATACGCTGCCCGGACTTTCCTCTCGCATCCATGAGATGCCAGCGACAGAGCCGGGGCACTGCCTTACATTGTGCAAAAGTAATAATTTTCCTTCAAACGTGGCCTGCTTTTTGCCACTTTAATGTTTTTAGCCAGACAATTTCCTCAATCATTCTTGTCTTTTGTCTTGCACGTCGAATTCTATCCTTGTATACTTGAAACCCATTGCATGCAGCAACTGCGAAAACTGCTGCCGGGCGTTATGCTCAGCACTCTGAATATTTGCATCTGTCAGACAGCGTTTCTTCATCATGTTCTGCGCCCTTGTTGTAAGTGCTTCCTTGTCTGCCTCGCTCCATTCTCCTTCTTCATAGAACGACTTTGTACGTGCCTCGTCAAGAAAATTCTCATCGAGCAGACGCACAGGCGGCAATGTCACCGACACGGTGTCCTTGTCCATCTCAATCCATCCGTCTTTCGTTTCATGAAGGTCAATTCCCAACCGCAATGTTCCATAATAGATGCGCGAAAGTTCCGCATCGCCAAAGAAGCCGTGGCGAACCGTATCAACCAGTTCCTCGTCACTGATGGCGAGAAATTCCCATTGACCTATCTGCCGTATCTGCTCGATCTGCACCGGAGTGATATCAATATCTTTGTTGTGAGTGATACCGACATGACCGTCTTCCACTGTTCGAGAAATGAGGAAGATGGCTACGATAACAGCCACCAGAATGACCGCCGCTGCTATGAGTCTCAGCCGATAGAGTTTGACCACCGTTTGGAGTTTATTGTTGATTGAGTCCATTTATGTTTCGTTTGATTCGTTTTTTGAAACGTCACCCACTTGTATGGTAAGCCTGTTTCCCTATTATATAATGTGTCTCCTTCTTCCAAAAAAGTACGGCTTGGGCACTGTTTAAGTTAAGCTCAGCAATGTCCGAAGGCACAATTTTTCAATCAGTGAACTTAATGAGCGACGGGAAGTCCTTGAGTTCATATTTCTTTCTGAACGTCACGGTAATATTCTTTTCGTCGTAGCCCATTGCCACCACGATGGGAACAATCTGTCGGGCAGCGTTCATCCGCGCATTTTCAATGATGTCAAGTTGTGGGATGGCTTTCACGATATCTGTTCTTCCCTGTTTTTGGATACGCGTTATCTCTTCGTCAGAGAAGCGACGGCGCAGCAGCGACACCTTTTCCTTTACGCCTTTATGGTCAACGCGAGTGCTGGTCAGCGTCAGTTCAGGGTCGGGCAGTATGATGTTGATTTTATCTCCGTTGCGCACCACATTGTCTTCACTGAATTTACTGAAGTCCACGGAGGCTTTCACTGTAGCATCTACGGGTATGGCAATACGCCGCTGTCCGCCGGGCAAATCCACCTTGAAGGTATGGTTGAAAAGCGAACCGCTTAAGGAAGCCGTGTCTTTATACGACACAATCTTATGAATATGATATTCCGACGTATAGAGTTTGGAGCATTTTTGTATCTGCATAACCATCATGGGCAGAGTGTCCGTCCGCTCTTCAGCAGTAGTCTTCTCACTCTTTCCACCGCATGCTTCTGTCATGAAAGACGTGACAATGCCGATGACGAGAAAAATCAACCACTTTGTTTTCATGTCATTCTTTCTCTTAGTTATATTCGCTTATTCTTATCTATAGTTTGCCCTGTCCTTATGGATCGCTCCTTATCTATGCGAGGCTCGTTCGAGCTGTGAATTGTCACTCTACCGTAATTTCTCCGGCAATGCTCCTGCTCATAAATGACCGGACGGTGTTGGCGTCAGCATGTCTGGCCAGCAGGAACATCATTTTCGTCACCGCAGCCTCTACAGTCGAGTCGTACCCGGAAATCACTCCTGCATCTTTCAACTGAAAGCCCGTGTCATATCTGCCCATGGCTACCGTACCGGCAACGCACTGACTGATGTTCACTACGACCACACCTCGTGACGAGGCATCTTTCAACAGACGAATGAGCCAAGGTTGTCTTGGAGCATTTCCACTTCCGAAAGAACGCATGACAATTCCTCGCAAATCATTCATTCTCAGTACATCGCGTATAATTCGTTCTTGTACTCCTGGAAACAGCGAGAAGATTACTACATTTGGATTCATTGCCAGATGAGGTATCATTCGCTTGGAAAAGTCGGGCTTGAGAATATGGTGTGAATGATAAACAAAGTTCACGCCCGCATCGCAAAGGTGAGGATAATTGAATGTGTCAAAGGCATTGAAGCCGTCGGCATTGATTTTCGTCGAACGGTTGCCTCGTAAAAGGTGTCCACTGAAATAGATGCACACTTCCGGAACACGAGCATGTCCGTCTGCATCCTTTTCAGCGGCAAGTTCGATGCTGGTGATAAGATTTTCCTTGCCGTCAGTGCGGAGCTGTCCGATGGGTAATTGTGAACCGGTGAGAATGACAGGCTTGGTGAGATTTTCGAGCATGAATGAGAGTGCAGAAGCCGTATATGACATGGTGTCAGTTCCATGAAGCACGACGAATCCGTCGTAGCTGTCATAGTTCCTGGAAATGATACGGACCAGCTGTGCCCACTTGCCCGGCTCCATGTCGCTCGAATCTATGGGCGGTACAAATTGGTAGACATCAATCTGTGTCTTCAACTGGTTCAGCTCGGGCACGGCAGCCACGAGATGATTAAAGTCCAATGGGTCGAGAGCTCCCGTAGCAGGATTCTTACCCATGCCAATTGTTCCTCCCGTATAAATCAATAATACCTTATTCATGCTCTCTCATAGTATAAATTGTTACCCGAAACCGTCAAGTCCAGAAATCATATTCGCCGGTGAACTGCATCTCACCTCCACAACGGGGACAAGTTCTGCCATCCCACTCACGGATGCGGTCACTGCCGCAATTCAGACACAGTCTGCCGGCTATTCCCTGGAAAGACGGAGCCGAATCTCCGATAACGCCACCCACGACCAGAGGCTGGAGCGTGTGACAATCGGGACACGCCACCTCAACAATGTGCTGGCCCATGAATCCGCGGCCCTCATAAATCTGAGCCTCATAGCCACACTGAGAACATCTGAAAGTCTTTCGTTGTGCCATCGTCTTTCCGTTTTCTTAGCGGCCTATATTTTTCGTGCAAATTTAGTTAAAACTCTTGGTAATCCAAAATTTTATGTTACTTTTGCAACAAACAAATCAATAAAAACAACTAATTCTACTTTTATGAGAAAATTCATGGACGAGAACTTCCTGTTGGAGACTGAGACTGCACAGGATCTTTATCACAATCATGCGGCTAAGATGCCTATCATTGACTATCACTGTCACCTTAATCCAGAAATGGTGGCCAACGACCACAAATTCAAGAGCATCACGGAGTTATGGCTTGGTGGTGACCACTACAAGTGGAGAGCTATGCGTACCAACGGCGTGGAAGAGAAATATTGCACCGGCAAAGACACGACGGATTGGGAAAAGTTCGAGAAGTGGGCAGAAACCGTTCCTTATACCTTCCGCAACCCTCTCTATCACTGGACGCACCTGGAACTGAAGACAGCTTTTGGCATCACAAAACTGCTCTCACCTGCTACTGCCAGGGAAATCTATGATGAGTGTAACGAGAAACTGAAGCTCCCGGAGTATAGTGCTCGCGGTCTGATGCGTCGTTACCATGTGGAGTGCGTCTGCACGACCGACGACCCTGTTGATGACTTGCGCTATCACAAACAGACACGCGAGAGCGGTTTCGAAATCAAGATGATTCCCGCTTGGCGTCCTGATAAGGCACAGAACATTGAGAAGCCTGAGTTTGCAGATTATATAGCAAAGCTCTCTGAAGTCTCCGGTGTGGAAGTTCGTTCATTCCAGACATTAACAGATGCACTACAAAAGCGTCACGATTTCTTTGCAGCTAACGGCTGCCGGCTTTCCGACCACGGCATCGAGGAATTCTACGATGACGCTTATACGGATGCCGAGATTGATGCCATTCTGGCTAAAGCTCTCCGTCGTGAACAGCTCTCAGAAAAAGAGATACGCCAGTACAAGCACGCCTTCCTGAAGATGTGCGCAGAGATGGATGCCGATGCTGACTGGACACAGCAATATCACTATGGTGCCATTCGCGATAACAACACCTTATTATATAATCAGCTCGGTCCCGACACTGGTTTCGACTCTATCGGCGAATTCAACACGGCTCGTGCCATGAGTCATTTCCTCAACGAACTGAACATGGAGCACAAACTGACACGCACCATTCTCTATTGCCTCAATCCCTGCGCCAACGAAGTAATCGCCACTATGCTGGGTAACTTCCAGGACGGTTCGGAGCCAGGCAAGATTCAGTTCGGTTCCGGCTGGTGGTTCAACGACCAGCTCGACGGTATGACGCGTCAGATGAATGCTCTGTCTGTATTGGGCTTGCTTTCCCGTTTCGTAGGTATGCTCACCGACAGCCGTTCATTCCTCAGCTATCCTCGTCACGAATACTTCCGTCGTCTGCTCTGCAATCTGCTTGGCAACGATGTGGAGAAAGGTCTGCTGCCCGATGACCATGAGACGCTTGCACGCATGGTGGAGGATATCTCTTACAACAATGCACGTCGCTACTTTAAGTTCTATTAATTGAGATAGCCGAAAGTGTCTGAACGATTCAACTTGTGATTCGTTCGGCGGGTGTTAATTAATTTGCACCAAAACAGCATGTAAAAAGATTCTTTAACATATACATGAAAAGTGGGTTGTCAGTCTCGTACGAGAATTGACAACCCACTTTTTATTCTTGACACATCTTTAATCACTAACTGAACATGGTGGTATTTAGTTAGCCCTACATCTGTCTTGTATAGTAGCAGTTTTTGAAAGATTA
>JBMNUW010000130.1:0-8980 GCA_050946475.1 Prevotella sp. | reverse complement strand
ATCGCATTGCCGACTTCGCTCGGACCCGAACTGGACTTTTAAGAACCTTGCCGTGTTAGCTTCGAAACCGGTCACGGCCACATATAGAGTTTAATAAAAGCCACTTTTTAAAGTGGACTCATAATTTATTTTAGGTAAAACGAAGTCTATTCCGATTTTTATCGTATCTTTGCAGCGAACATGGCGGAGGCCGATTACGTGGCTCTGACCGAAAGTCTTCGCCCTTGCCGATTTAGGCCGAAGAACGAAAGACTCAAAGACTAAAAATAATGAAGAAAAGAACATCCATCCTTTTATTTTTGCTTGGTTGTCTGAATATAGCCTACGGACAGCAGAGATACAGCCTGCCGCTGTCCCACTGGCAGTTTTCGCGAGACAGTCTGCACTGGCAACAGGTAACCGTGCCACACGATTGGGCCATCAGCGGTCCCTTCGACAAGAAATGGGACTTGCAATGGGTAGCCATCACACAAAACGGTGAGAAAGAAAAGACGGAGAAGTCCGGACGGTCAGGAGCACTGCCGTGGATTGGCCGCGGCTTCTACACCACTACTGTGGAGATAGACCGGCTACCGGGACAATCTGTCCTCTGCTTCGACGGTGCAATGGCGGAGCCAGAAGTCTATGTAAACGGACATCATGCAGGGGGATGGAAATATGGTTACAGTGCTTTTCGAGTCAACATTACTCCCTACCTGCAAAAGGGGTCCAACCGAATTTCCGTATCTCTCAACAACCGCGAGGAGAGTTCGCGCTGGTATCCTGGAGCCGGCCTCTACAGACCCGTGGAGCTATTGATGGTACCTTCCGTGTATCTCGATTCGTGGGCAACCTATGTGCGTACGCTCTCTGCCGACAACAAACAAGCGAAGGTCAGTGTACAGACAGAATTACAGGGACTTGACCGACAGAAAAAATCGAACGACACGAAAGACTACCGTCTGGAGTTCTCTCTGATAAGTCCCGACGGAACTACTGTAAACACGTCGAAAGCCGTAATTGACGAAACGGGTAAGGCTTCCGTATTGTTCTCCGTGGACAATCCAAAACTATGGTCTCCTGAGACTCCTTATATATATAGATTGCGCACCCGGCTCTACCGCAAGAACCGTCTCATTGATGAAAACACTATAAAGACAGGAATCAGAACCGTCAAGGTGGACGCCACACGGGGATTTCAGCTCAATGGCGTAAGCCGCAAGATTCAAGGCGTCTGCCTGCATCATGACCTTGGTCCGCTCGGAGCGGCAGTGAACAAAGCTGCGCTGATTCGTCAGATACGGCTCATGAAAGAGATGGGAGCCGATGCCATCCGCACCTCACACAACATGCCCTCGCAATGGCAGATGGAGATTTGCGACTCCATGGGCATGATGGTCATGGCAGAGAGTTTCGACATGTGGCGCTATCCTAAGTGCAAAAACGGTTATGCCCGCTTCTTCGACGAATGGAGCGACCGCGACATCGCCAATCTGGTGCTGGCCAACCGCAATCACCCCAGCATCGTGATGTGGTCTATCGGCAACGAAATTCCGGAGCAGTGGAGCGAAGAGGGACGTCAGATTTCCGCACACCTTCAGTCGCTCTGCCATCAATATGACCCGTCGCGCCCCGTCACCCAGGGAATGGACCGTGCAGAAGATGCACTGAAGTCAGGCTTCGCCCAGGTGATGGATGTACCGGGCTTCAACTATCGCGTCTACAAGTACGACCGCAACATGAAGCAACTGCCGCAGGGATTTCTCCTCGGCAGCGAAACGGCTTCAACGGTGAGCAGTCGCGGAGTGTATAAATTCCCGCTGGTCTATCAGGTTGCCAAGGCCGACAGCGACGGACAATGCAACAGTTACGACAATGAATGGTGCTCCTGGAGCAATCTCCCCGAAGAAGATTTCATGGCACAGGAGGACAAGCCTTATACCATCGGGCAGTTCGTATGGACGGGCTTCGACTATCTCGGCGAGCCCACACCCTACGATGAATACTGGCCCAGCCGAAGCAGTTATTTCGGTATTTGCGACCTCGCTGGTCTGCCCAAGGACCGCTACTATCTCTACCGTTCCGTCTGGAACAAGCAGGAGCACACACTGCATGTGCTGCCCCACTGGACCTGGCCCGGACGAGAAGGTGAGGTGACGCCCGTGATGGTCTACACTGACTCTCCGGAAGCTGAGCTTTTTGTCAATGGCCGTTCCATGGGCCGTAAGCGCAAGCTGACAGACATCAAGGTCGACGACCAGCATCCTGCCACAGGTGAAGTGGCAGAGGAACGCGCCCGCCGTTACCGCCTGGTATGGGACAATGTGAAATATGAACCGGGAGAAATCCGTGTCGTTGCCTACGACAATCAGGGGAATATTGTTCAGGAAACATCACAGCGTACAGCCGGAGAAGCTGCGGCAGTGAACCTGGAACCCGACCGCACTACGCTCAAAGCCGACGGAAACGACCTCTCCTTTATCACCGTGAGTCTTGTCGATGCTAAAGGCACGCTGCTGCCCGCAGCCGACAACGAGATGGAGGTCAGCGTCAGCGGAGCCGGGCATTTCCGCGGTATCTGCAACGGAGACGCCACTTCTCTCGAAGTATTCACCGAGCCCCGAATGCGCCTTTTCAGCGGCAAACTGGTAGTGGTGGTTCAGGCTGACAACCAGCCGGGAGAGATTCACGTCAGCATCAATGACACCCAATCGGGCCTGAAGAAAGAAATCGTTATCCATACGATAAAATAGACAACTTAATTGTTCATTTTTAATTTTTATCATTATGAAGAAGTACATTTGCGAAGTGTGTGGTTATATCTATGACCCCGAAGTAGGCGATCCCGATGCAGGCATTGAGCCTGGAACAGCTTTTGAGGACCTCCCCGATGATTGGGTGTGCCCTCTCTGCGGTGTTGGCAAGGACGACTTCAAGCCTGCAGATGAGTAACATATACACACAAATTGATTAACAAAAAAGACCCGGATGAACTTTTGGTTCATCCGGGTCTTTGCATTTTCGGAATTAGCGAATATCAGCCTTTTAGCCGTTGTCCTGCCTTGAGCCGTAAGCTGGCTCTCCTTCTTATCAAGGCCGGTATTGCACGAAGGCTTCCATGGCCTCATAACAAGCCAGTCCCAAATCGTCATAGAGTTGAGCCGTGCCCCGGTTGCGGTCTTCGGCTCGCTGCCAGAACAGGCGCTCGTCGTTGCCGAGGAAAGGAGCACTCTCCATCTGTGAACTATGCTTGAGGATGGCATTGCGCTTGGCACGAAGTTCCTCAGGCGACATGGGTACACACATTTCGATGTTCTCAATCTCCCACTCTGCCCAGGCTCCGCGGTACATCCAGATACGGCAGTCCTTAAGCCATTCGGCATTGGCTTGTTTCTCCAGGTCGATGGCAGCCAGAACGGCATCGGTGCACTTGCGGTGCGTGCCATGAGGGTCAGCCAGGTCACCTGCAACGAATATCTCGTGAGGTTTAATGGCCTTGAGCAGGTCGCGCACAATTTCCACATCCTTTTCCGTCATTGGCAACTTCTCAATGCGTCCGCTCTCATAGAACGGCAAGTCGAGGAAATGCACATGGTCGAGAGGAATATGATTGTAGGTGCAAGCCGTACGCGCCTCACCACGACGGATAAGTCCTTTGATGCGTCTCACTTCCAGCGTATCCATGTCGCCTTCTTTCTTCTCGGCAAAGAAGTTCTTGATTTCCTTGTACATCTTCTTGATGGTCTCGTCTTTTTCATCGTTGAAAATCTGATTGAAACCATTGATGAAGTGCATGAAGCGGGTCACTTCCTCATCATTGACGGCGATGTTGCCTGAAGTCTCATAGGCAACGTGCAGGTCGTGCCCCTGTTTGACCAGTCGCTGGATGGTGCCGCCCATAGAGATGACATCGTCGTCGGGATGGGGCGAGAACACGATGATTCGCTTGGGATAAGGATTGGCTCGCTCCGGACGATAGGTGTCGTCGGCGTTGGGCTTGCCGCCGGGCCAGCCCGTGATGGTGTGCTGCAGGTCGTTGAATATCTTGATGTTGCACTGGTAGGCTGATCCGTAGAGCGCCAGCAGTTCGGAAAGTCCGTTCTCGTTGTAGTCCTTGTTGGTGAGCTTGAGGATAGGTTTCTTTGTCACTCCGCAGAGCCATACCAGGGCGGCGCGGGTCAGCTTGTCCGTCCACTCGCAACTGGCCACGAGCCAGGGATGGATGATACGGGTGAGCTTTCCGGCAGCAGCGAGGTCGATTACTACATGACAGTCGTTGTGCGTCTGCAGATAGCTGGCAGGGATAGCATCGCTGATGCCGCCCTCCACTGTCCTCTGAATGATGTCGGCTTTCTCTTCTCCCCATGCCGTGAGGAAAATTTTCCTTGCAGAGAGAATATTGGAGATACCCAGGGTAATGGAGCAGGGAGGCACAGGCTCCTGACCGCCGAAGCTCATGGTCATTTCCTCGCGCGAAGTGGCATCAATGAGGATAAGACGACTCCTTGTTGTGATGCCGGAACCAGGCTCATTGGTGGCAATATTTCCGATTCGTCCAATGCCGAGCAGCATTACATCTATACCGCCGAAGGTGCTGATGCGCTCCTCATAGAGCTTGCATTGCTGCTGCACGTCCTCCTGAGAAATGGAGCCGTCGAGCGAGTAGACATTCTGGTCAGGAATGTCAATATGGTCAAGAAATCTTGCCTTGAGCTGATGCAGACTACTGATGGCGCTGTCAGGCTTCAACGGGAAATACTCGTAGGCATTGAAAATGACGACATTCTTGAAACTCAGTTTGTTTTCCTTGTGCCTTCTGATGAGCTCATCGAAAACCGGAGACAGGCTCTGACCAGTTCCCAGGCCGATGACGCAATATTTTCCCATCTGCTGCTTACTTCTTATCTCTTTCTCTATGGCATCTGCGATGGCAACGGCACCCTCTTCAGCCTTTGGGAAGATGTCGGTGGTGATTTTCTCATACCGTGTGATTTCCGACCGGTCCACGGCATTCTTGGGATGATAGAATTCCTCGGGAACTTTATTGAGTACTATTTGAGAACTTAAATTCAGATTTAACATTGTTGTATAAGGGTAAGGTTGATTAATAGTTTTATCGCTTTAAAAAGGTGCCACGTTCTACGCAGATTATAAGTTGTCTTTCTCGATGTCCTTGAAATAGCGGTAAGTACCCACCTTGAGTTCGTCTGTAGCAGCTTCGTCTGCCACGATGATGCTGTGGGGATGCTGCTGCAGGGCACTGATGGTCCAGGCCTGGGTAACCGGACCTTCTACGGCAGCCTGGAGGGCACGTGCCTTGTGGTGACCATTGACGAGGATGAGCACCTCACGGGCTTCCATGACAGTACCGACACCCACTGTAAGCGCATGTTTGGGAACCTTGTTTACGTCGTTGTCAAAAAAGCGCGAGTTGGCAATAATGGTATCGGTAGTGAGCGATTTAACACGCGTACGACTCGTAAGACTGGAGAACGGCTCGTTGAAGGCGATGTGACCGTCGGGACCGATACCGCCGAGGAAGAGGTCAACTCCGCCGGCAGCCTTTATCTGCTCCTCATAGTGAGCACACTCAGCTTCAAGATTCTCGGCATTGCCATTGAGAATATGAATATTCTCCTTCGGGCAGTCGATGTGGTCAAAGAGATTACGTGCCATGAAGGAGTGGTAACTCTCGGGATGATTCTCGGGCAGTCCTACGTATTCATCCATATTGAACGTCAAGACATTCTTGAATGACACTCTTCCATCCTGGTAGGCTTTCACCAGCCGGGCATACATTCCCTCGGGCGATGAACCTGTAGGCAGACCCAGTACGAAGGGATGTTCCTTAGTAGGGTGGAAATCATTAATACGCTTGATAACATACTCGGCAGCCCATTGGGACATGCCCTCGTAATCTTTTTCAATAATTAGTCTCATTGGTTGTATAATCTTATATATACAGGTTGAACATTCACGTTTTTCCATCCGATTATTACTATTGTCGGGAGGCAATTAAAGCTAAGAAGAAAGACTTCCCAGTGGACGTCGACCTCTTTCTTAATGTGCAAAGTTAATCAACTCTTGGCAGAAAAAGTAACAAAAAGTGCTTTTTATGTTCCTCATTTTTCATATATTTTTCTGTCTGCCATAATCGGTTCCCGTTCCAGTTTAAAGAAGGGAGTTCCGAAAATTATCATACTTACGTGCAAGTCTGTTCTCATATCAAACATCTAAACGTCAAAAACACAACAGGATTGAGAATCGGCATCGCCAAACCGTCTTTCAAACAATAAATTTCATTATCTTTGCGTACAAAAAATTCAATATTTCTTTGATAAGACTGGCATGAAACGTTTTGAACTCTTGGTGGAAGCGGAAAGCTTCGTTCACTATGGCGGCTGGACCCTCGAATCGCAGTTTATCGACGAGATGGGCTCAGCCTACCTGCTGGCGCACGGCATCGGTGTGCCCCGTGAAGATGCGTGGACCGACATTGTGATACCCGAGGAAGGAGAATATCGTGTATGGGTGCGGACCAAGGACTGGGTGCCCGATTATCATCCCGGCACCTTCCGGTTGCTTGTCAACGCTCAGCCCATAGACAAGATTTTCGGTGCCAGCGGAAAGGGATGGTCGTGGGAACTGGCAGAGCACGTGAGTCTGCCTCAAGGTAAGGTGCGTCTCTCGCTCCATGACCTGACGGGATTTGACGGACGCTGTGATGCCATCTACATCACCAACACCACCATAACGCCGATTGACTATCCTGAACTGGCAGCGAGAAACTGGAGGAAGCGATTGCTGGGCATGCCGATGGAACCGACTCCACGAGGCCATTATGACGTTGTGGTGGTTGGCGGCGGTATACCAGGATGTTGCGCGGCATATACTGCTGCCAGACTCGGCAACAAGGTCGCACTCATTCACGAAATGGAATATCTCGGAGGCAATGCCAGTGCCGAAGTAGGATTTACCCCCGAGGGACGGACGGGCGGACTGGTCGACCGCCTGTCTGAGCGTCTTGCCGACGGTGACATCGCTGCCAAGAAGATTCTCGGTGAACTACCCGACTGTGATGTACTGATGAGCGAGCATGTGTTCAGCACCGCCGTAGAGAACGGGAAAATCGTTTCTGTTGACACCCACAACGCCAAGACCGGTCGGGAGAGCCGTATCTTCGGAAAGACATTCATCGACTGTTCGGGCCGGGCCATACTCGGAGTGCTTAGCGGGGCTGCCACCATGGAAGGACAGGAAGCGCGGTCCGACTATGGCGAAGGCCTTGCCCCGGAACATGCCGACAGCATGCACCACGGCAACACCATACTGTTTCGCACTGAGATGAAAGACAAGCCCGTCGATTTTCCGGACGTGCCCTGGGCACAAAGGGTTGCCAAGGACTTCACTGACCTCGGCGGACAGATAAAGCCCGTCACCTGTCTTTGTGGAGCTGGTCCCTACGAGAATCAGCCGGGACCCTACATCGGGCCGCAGAAGAGCAAGCCTGTGAAACGCAAAGACGGTAGTTGGGAGAATGCCATGAGCCTTCCGAAGTCTCATTTCTGGGAGTACGGGCAGTGGCTCGACCCTTACGCATCGAAAGAAGAAATAAGAGACTTCCTGCTTTGTGCCATTATCGGCACCTATGCCAACATCAGGGCAAAAGACCCCGACAATTACCGGAATCTTGCCCTGGTCCATCTCACCAATGTCGCGGCAACAGGTGCTTTTCGAAGTTATCTGGGCGATTATGTACTGACGGAGAACGACATCCGCAACCACACGGAGTTTGAGGATGCCATTGTCCTCAATGCAGGAGCTTTCTGCCTGCACTATCCCGGCAATCCTAAGTATGCCTTCCGACTGGGCAACTGGAGATGGATTGAGCGCGACTTCAAGCCCTACACAGTTCCCTTCCGATGCCTGTATTCGGCTGACATCGACAATCTGCTGTGTGCCGGAAAACATATCAGTGCCACTCACATCGCATCTTCCACCATCAAGCTGATCGGGAACGGGGGACATCACGGTATAGCCGCCGGTGTCGCTGCCTCGCTTTGCGTGAAATACAATGCTTCGCCAAGAGATTTGTATCAACACCATCTTGCAGAACTGCAAGCCATAGTGAAAACAGAGGACAAGCCGCCTATCGGCAACATAACGAAGCGAATCTCACGGTAATCTTGTTGCCGTCCCATACGCTCGTTAACTTCCACAACCGGCCATAAAACTTGGAGATAGATTTAAACTCTTGTATCTTTGCCCTCGGATTTCTCTCAAACGAGGGCAAAGTTACAAGGCTAACGACCTTTGACACAGTTCATTTGACATAACCTAACAAACCTGACATAGTTCAGTTGACATTCCCTTCCCTATTATATTACAAATAGAAGCATCGGGAAACATAGCGTCCGCCGATATGATTCCCGTTGTTCCTCACCTGGAGCTCAATTGCCTCCCAAGTGGGGTTCAATCGTCTCCCAGGTGGGACTCAATTGTATCCCAAGTGGGACTTAATCTTGTCCCAGGTGGAGCTCAATCTTGTCCCAGGTGAGGCTTAATCTTGTCCCAGGTGAGGCTACGTATAATAAACGGAGAAAGACAAGCTTAATAATTATTGCAGGCAACATCAAACAATATCTAATAAGGTAAAGAGCCTTAATTGAATATTACTTACTCAACTTTCGCAAGCGGAGAATTCGCAGATATACAGGCATTAAGACAATGAAAGCGCATTCGTGTAGAGCTATCTCAGGTGCTCATCTTCCATCCACATGCAGGGTTGCCGGCCTTGTGCCGGCCCCGTCTGAATTTACAATGCTTTGTGGTTGGGGGCCGGCACAAGGCCGGCAACCCTGCTAAAGCTGAATGTGTTATTTGCGAAAGTTGAGTTACTTAAGAATGCACCTAAGGAACTATGCTGTTACATTTTTAGCCTAACAAATCGACTTCTACAAATCAAAAAAATAGAAAATAAAGGAACAAAACTTTCTACTTC
>JBMNUW010000129.1:0-9052 GCA_050946475.1 Prevotella sp. | reverse complement strand
GCTTCGTAGCCATGCTGCGACGCCCACTGCCGTGCTTGCTCTTCGGTCATGAACGTGGCGATATATGCATTGCGCACCGAGTCCTCATACGCCAACCGTCGGTCGTTGGCTGCCCGTTGCGCTGGCGTGACGGGCGGGATGTTGGCGTGTTCCTTGGGCGGGACGATGTTGATGTCAATACCCTGTTTGGGCACATTATTAACATCGAGCGAAAGGGCGACGGTGACGCAGCTGTCCTTACCGAATGATGCCTTGGAGAAGCCGAACTTGCCATCCTTGGACGCCCATACAAGCATGTCTCCCAGACCGGCAGTGAGGGGACTTCGTCCGTTGGCGTCGGCATGTTTCGTGCTTACGGTGCAAAACTCGGCATAGTTGTAGATTTTGTAATCCACGATGGCGTCAGGAACAGGATTCCCGTTTGCGTCCACCACTTTCACATCGAGACGTGCCGAGGGGGCATAGTTGTCGATGACATTTATCACCGTGTAGTGAGGCGTGCGGCGCATCACCTCCTCAGGACCATCATACTTGCCAAACACTCTGGCGTTTATCAGCATGCCCCGCGAGACAGGAGCGTTGAACCAACCGAGGTTGAGCACAGGCTCCGGCTCGCAGGCTCCCAGGAAATACCAGCGTCCGTCCACCCAAGCCTCCACCCAGGCGTGGTTGTCGTCGGTATGTGCCCAACGGGGCGTGTAGACATCACGGGCGGGAATGCCCACCGCGCGCAGTGCGGCAACAGTGAGAGTGCTCTCCTCGCCGCAGCGTCCATTGGCGGTGCGGATGGATGACAAGGGCGACATGGTGCGGGCATCGGTGGGCGCATAGGTCACATGCTCATGACACCAGTGGTTCACTTCGAGGACGGCATCATACATCGACATACCTTTCACACGCTTGCTCAGTTCATTGTAGAACACCTCACGGCAGTTGTCAAGATTCTCGTTGTTGACCCTGACTGGCAGCACATAGTAACGCCATTCACGGTCGGGCACCTTCGCGCCCCACGGCATCTCGCGTCGTGCCTTCATAGCCAGTCTGACGTTGTTGAGGTAGAAGGCTGTGTCGTGGTCCACTTTGTCCCCTTGGGTCATGTAGGTGTAGAGAAATGAGAGAGCCTGTCTTTCCTCCTGCGTCATCCTCAGAGGTTTTGCAGAGGAAGTGACGGCAGAGCCGAGGAAAAGCAGAGAAAGCAGAAAGGTTTTATAGTTCATCATTCGTTAAGTTTTATTCTTGGGTTATAGCACCCTGTTTGGTTATTATTTTCTGAAGTTGGAAGGAGTGAGAAGTAAGAAGGAGCAATTTGCAGTCATAAAGACGATACTCCATGCACACCTCTTCCTGGCGGGCATCATTCCGAATTGCGCGCTGTAATTATGCATTGTGAATTATGAATTATTGAGTGCTTGGCGTGCGTTTCGAATCTTATCCGGGTCGGTGAGTTTGCGTCGGTATTCCTCAATCCTCACTGTTCCACTCATCTGCGCGCGAAGGGCGCTCTCAGCCCCGTTGGCACAATTCTCAATGATGTAATATCTTTGCCGTTCTCATGATTTCTTGGCTGCTATGAGTTCATAGTCGAACAGGTCAAGCAACTGGTTGACCTTGTCCATTCTGAGCGTGCGCTTGCCTTGCTCAAGATTGCGCACGAAGTTCAGTCCCACGCCTGATTTCATTGCCAGGTCTTCCTGGGTCAGTCCGGCTTCCTTTCGGAGTTCCTTGACGGTGATGGATAATTTTGTTCTTTCCATATCAATTCATCCTTTCGGATGCAAAAATACAAGATGATTTCTAAGTTACATCATATCTGATATAAAATGTTTGCATTTCCTTCTTTTTATATCCTATTGCATATAATCGTAAGATAGTCCTGTTATTCGAATTGCAGATGATTTTAAATACATCTCAGCATCTTTTTCTTTCCGAATAGTTTGCTTGTTTTCTAATGAAAAGTTTACCTTACAATAAAAATTATTGCTTATCTTTACATACACAGGATTGAGAACTAAGGCTTTGTCTTGTGTCTATGATGAAGTATGAAGTAAGTGTTGATAAAAGATTGTTAGAAGTCTATCCAGAAATCCGTTTGGGCTGCATGAGGTTTACCGTCGATGTGACTGCTTCGTCCGATGATTTTTGGAAATATATGAAAGAGGATGTTTTGCCGGACGTTCTCCGTAAGATTGGCGATAAGGGCTGGAGCGAGATTCCGGGTGTTCGGGGAAGTCGATTGGCTTATAAGGTTTTCGGTCGCAATCCCGGTCGTTACCGTGTGTCTTCCGAGGCTCTGCTCAGACGGGTGAAACGGGGTGACGAACTCTATCATGTCAACTCAGTGGTAGATGTCAACAATCTGCTGTCCGTGAAGAGCGGTCTCTCCGTGGGTTCTTATGACCTGTCGCAAATCAATGGTCCCATTGTCCTGCACAAGGCTGTTGCCGGAGAAGGCTATCAAGGCATCGGAAAGGATATGCTCGACATGGAGAATATGCTTGTATTAGCTGACAATGAAGGAATCTTCGGCTCTTCAATGTCCGATTCACGTAGAGCGATGGTGACCGATACAACAAAGGATGTGCTTGTCGTTGTATATTGTTTCGAGAATTCAATTGACCTCGCTGCAATCCTCAATGACGGTAAGAGTGCTTTCGAAAAATATGCCGGAGCACAGGATGTGGAGACTTGGACGGTATAAGAGCTCGAAAAACAGGGAAACAAGAAGGGTCTGCAAGGAACTATAAAAAGATAAAAATGGCCCGTAAGAAATATAGAAGCGGGAAACCTTGCATTTCGACAATAGGCAGGTTATGCACAAATGGCTTGAATCCTTATGATGCAAATTCAATTCCCCCAGGTAGATATTTCCCTTGTGAATATATGAATGCTATCCTCAAATAGGGCCTTTCGGAGTCAGACTTGACTAAATTCAGTTCTTGTCCCACGTGGGTCAAGAACTCCCCCCAAGTGGGTTAAGAACGTTCCCCAAGTGGGACAAGAATGAGACCCAAGTGGGGAATAATCGTGACCTAAGTGGGTAACCATCGTGCCCCAAGTGGATAACAATCGAGCCCCACCTGGGGCACATCGTCATATAGGCTGATTTATGTCGCCGAACATGCAAATTTCATCCTTCATATTAACTGTTTAGCATTGCCAAACATACGGATTTGTTTTGCTAAACATACGGAATCACATTGTTATTCAGGTTGATTTATTTCGCTATACCTATTGATTTACTTGGCTATCTATGATGATTTACGACACGATTCCACTTTCCAAAAATATATTTCACACGGTTCCACTTTCCAGTCTTTCATAAATAACACAAGCCCACTTTGCAGGGCTACCGGTCTTGTGCCAGCCCTATCCGAATTTACAATACCACATGAATATTTCTGTCAATCAATGTTAGGGACTGAATGAGTTGCCTACTCCCGTCCAAGGTTATTTCGGTTGGGGCCGGCACAAGACCGGCAGCCCTGCAATTTGGTCGATAGGATGAAGTAACTGATAATCCTGCCGGTCTATAGGAGAAAGACCGGCAGCCCTGCGAAGGGTATGTGACATGAAAAATCCAGATTATTCTTGGGGCTTTTGCATTTTTATTGTAACTTTGTCACGTTCTATGAAAACTGCGACAGAATGAGCAAGACACAGATTCTCGCTTGATTCAAGAACAGTCATTCTGAAAGTACCCGAAGCCTTAAGACGGGTCTGTGAGACAAAATAAAACAAATGAAAAAAGAATCATAGAACAGGTGAAGACGAAAAAGAACGGGAAGACATGAAACCCATCAAAAACCATAACTTCCTACTGGCAATTTGTGTACTGGTGCTGGTGGTGCTCTGTTGGCTCAGTGTGGAACAGCCACTACGTTTCGAACGGGAACAACAACGAAGAGAGCAAGTGGTAAAACACAGACTGCTCCAGATTCGTTCTGCCGAGGAGCACTATAAGGCGAAGCATGGCACCTACTCCGGGCAGTTCGCCAGCCTTGTGAAGAGCGGACTCATTGCCGACTCGCTACAGTACGTACCTTTCTCTGATGGTGAGCGCTTTCAACTCACGGCTTCGTTCGTCATCGGCAAGACCGGCAGACAGATTCCTGTCATGGAATGCGGGGCTACTTTCCAGCAATATCTCAAGGGACTTGACCGCAATTCCGTAGCCAATCTCATTGAGAGAGCCAACGCATCAGGACATTTCCCCGGATTGAAATTCGGCGACGTAGCGGAAGCTAACGGCAATGCCACCAACTGGGAATAAAAACGATGTCCTCGTCTTACCCTTTTTCATCATCAATCACGACAAGTGAAGACAAACCAAGAATAATGACAAACACGATAACGAATCCCCGTACCACCATCCGTGTGAGTAAAGGCTCACTGGCATTTGCTGTGGCCGACAAGACTGTGGAGAGCCAGTTGCGCTTCGAGCAATACGTGTGCAAGAGCGGAGTCTCGATGGCTGCCAATCTCCGCGAAGCCTTCAAAACCGCCGACCTGCTGCAACAAACTTCCGGGCGCGCACAGGTGCTCGTGGATACTCCCGTACTGCTGGTCCCTGTGGAAGAGTACTCCGAAGAAAACATCGAGACGCTCTATCTTCACAGCTTTCCCTCCACCAGTGGAGCTACAGTAATGAGCAACGTGTTGCCCGACTTAAACGCCGTGGCCCTCTTCGCCGTGAACAAAGACTTCAAACTGGTGGTAGACGATCATTTCTCCGACGTGCGTTTCTACGCCATCATGCGTCCGGTATGGAATTATCTGCATCGACGGGGGATGGTGGGCAACCGCAGGAAACTCTTCGCCCACTTTCACGACAACAAGCTGGAGCTCTTCTCTTTCGAACGCAACCGCTTCCTTTTCAGCAACCAGTACGCCACTCGTCGTGCTAACGATGCTGCCTACTTCACCCTTTTCGTATGGAAGCAACTGGTGATGGACCAGATGAAAGACGAACTCTACCTTTCAGGCGACATCCCTGATGTGGACAAGCTCACCACCCTACTTCGGCAATATATCACCAAGGTAACAGTAATCAATACAAAGGGTGACTTTAACCGAGCACCGATGACTGATATCAAAGGCATCACTTTCGACCTGCTCACCCTCTATCTCGGACAATAACCGGCAACCTATTGCGAAACACGAAAAGATTGAAAAGATGCGCGTAATAACAGGAAAATACAAAGGGCGCCATTTTGACGTGCCCCACTCTTTCAAAGCCCGCCCGACCACGGATATGGCCAAGGAAAATATCTTCAACGTGATGAATCGCTATGTGGACTTCGACGGAGCAGTGGCTCTCGACCTTTTCACGGGCACGGGCAGTATCTCTCTCGAACTGCTTTCACGCGGTTGTGCTCAAGTGACAGGCGTTGAAGCCGACCGCGACCACGCCCGTTTCATCAAGGAGTGCATTGATAAGATAGGAGCGGACAACTATCTGCTCATCCGCGGTGACGTTTTCCGTTTTTTGAAATCATGTCGACAGCAATATGATGTCATTTTTGCTGACCCGCCCTATCAACTGGAACAGTTGCCAGAGATTCCCGGTCTCGTCTTTCAATACGGCCTGTTGAAGCCAGGCGGCCTGTTAGTTTTTGAACATGGCAAGAAAAATGACTTTTCCTCCGATCCTCACTTCATCGACCATCGGCATTACGGCAGCGTCAACTTCAGTCTTTTCCAGGTTAATTCTTAATTAGTTATCATTTCATGCAAAAGGAAATGACAACCTTAAAAATGTGAGTTCAGCGAATTTATAAAAGGAAATTCGCCAAGCTCACATAAAAATAAAGAAGAGAGATTTATTTCTTATTCAAAGTAGCTATGTGCTCCGCCTGTTCTTTCTCATCTGCTACCATCTGACGATGAGCGGCATTGTCAAAGAGACCATTGTTCTCACTGATGCCCAACTTATTCATCGTCTGTTTGATGTTCGCCATCACTGCCGGGTCAGCACCATTCTGCTTGGCTACCGACATCGCCTGTCCGATATAACCGTTTCCCCACTGCTGCATGACTTCGGCATACCGACGGTACATCAGGCCTAATGCAAGGTAGTTGTCTGCCTCACTGCCTTCCTTCGTCACGACGATACTTGCTGCCGTGCATCCGCACTTCAGAATTCCCTCGCTGGCTTCCGGCAGGGCAAGCACGGCGTCGCGGAAATTCTTCATTGCCTCGATATAGGCTGCGGTATTGTTGGGCACGGCGATATTGCCGGTCAAGATGCGCTGCCGGGAGTATTTCTCCTTGAATTCATTGAAGAATGACGTAGCCAAACGCTGTTTATAGTTGGTCAATGCTTGAAGTCGCAGCCCGTCTGTCACGGTGTCCGTCGGCATCTCTTCGAGCAGATAGAGCGCTCTGTCGGCATGACCCTCTTTCAGCATCCGCCTCACAGTGGGCACATCGGCACTGACACCCTCCTTATCCTTCAACTCCAACACCCACGCAGCGAGCGCCACGTCACCTGCCACACCTGGCGACCAAGCATCCCAGCGTCCGCGAATGATGCCTTGCTTGTCGATAATGACCGTAGTGGGATGACCGGCGCTAATGCTTTTGGCACACTGGTCGGCAGCCTTTCCAGGAGCAGTGGTGGGATAGTGGATGCCCTTCTCCTTCCAGTATTTTCCGGCTTTATAGCCCTTGTCCACCAATCGCTCGTCGGCGTCCACGCCAATGACCTGTACCCCTGGATACGTGTCCTTGCCTCGGAACATCACCGAGTCGAGGTCCTGACAAAGCAATCTGCACCCACCGCACCATGTTGCCCAATAGGTCAACACGACGGTCTTCCCCTTCAAGGACTTACTGTCGAGACCCTTGCCGAAATCGAAAGCGGGCATGGGCTTGCCCAAATAACTCTCGGCATTCTGCATTGCCACTCCATTTCCGGCAAAGTTCGACGAATATTTCCGCATAAAGTCGGCCATGCGGTCTTCTCCGGCAGCAAACACTGTAGCGGCCGACAGGAGCAGTGCTCCAATGATAGCTAATCTTCTCATGTTCTTCATCACATTTAGTTTTCTTTGAGTACATAGTCCACCACATGCTCTGTCGGCATGAGGCAATGACTGTCGTCGCAGGCCTGATAGTTGATATGCACCTTGATGGGCACGTCACCGTTGCCTCTCTTCGTGCGGAACAACTCCACCTTATATTCTTGTTGACCAAAGTATAGGTTGCTCTCACCGGTATAAGGATTGCTCATGGCTCCGTTGATTGCTATACCGTCAGGCAATTCCAGTTTCACTTCGGTGGGAATGAATCCTTGTTCGTCCGTAGCCTTGCCGGGCACATAGCCGTGCCATCCCAGCTTGAAGTTCAGAGTTATCGTCATCCGCCACGTTCCCGGATATTTCTCACTGCTTTCTATATGATAGGTCAGAGGCTCATCGGCAGTGGCGTCAGCGAATTTCTGCGTCGGCTTGGGCTGCGGTTTCTCCAAATGGATGGGTGCAAGGGGTGTGGCCTTCTGCGAATTCTTCCTTCCGTAGAACACGTAGACATATCCGCGGTGACGAAGATTGAGATACTTCAAGTCATTGAGCCTTCCCAAGAAGTAGGACTTATCTCCCTTGTTCTCCTGAACTCTCTTCACCAATTTCTCATAGGTCGTGTAGGTAAAATATTCTCCAGCGTCCTTGCCTGGCATCTCAATGCCCATGTCATTGATCCACTGCCAAGCCACCGAGTCGCAGAAGGCACGCTGCGGATTTTTATAGTCATTGCCTTCGGGCAAGGTGGGAAGGGATAGTCCCATCACGATGTCGTTCACGCCGTCACCGTTCAGGTCGGTCACGCAAATCATCGGCTGGCATCCCGGCAATGCCTTCGAGCCATCTTCCGCCTTGAAGAGCGGCACAGGTCTCTCGAAACGAAGTCCCAAGTTGGACCTTACGCCACGATAAAACAGAATGGCGCCAACACCATCGTGGCTGTATTCCCAGGTAGTCAATAAGTCGAGTACACCATCACCGTCCCAATCCACTGGAGTCATATAGGTCTTTATATAATTGGGCCTGTCACCTTCCTCCAGTTTATTTCCATCGATAGTCAGAATACTGTTATCCGTAAAGCGGAGGTACTTTCTCAATCCGAAAGCGGGATTTCCCTTGGTTCCCGTGTTCAGGGCAACACGCATTCCAGCAGAGCCACCCACGAAAAGATCGAGAAGACCGTCGCCATCATAATCGCCAAAACCAACGGAGGTATAGTTCCAATAGGTATTACTGTTTGGGTTCTCCGGGTCTAGATCCGGCAAATGACCCTCCTTATACCCCTCCTGTGGAACATACTCACGGGGCAAGAAGCCCTTGTCACTGCCCCGCCAAAGGGAGACGAGACCGGGATTGTACTGTCCGGAAAGTATATCGGGGATTCCGTCACCGGTGATGTCTACCACACGCGGATGGATGCCAATGCAACACCATTGGTGGTTGGTGATAGTGTCGCCCTTGGTATCAAGAGCATAAAAGTATTCGCCCGTGAAGCGGGGCTTCTTTTTCGACCCTGTGTTGAGGAACACCTTGATGTTGTTCTCCTTCTTTCCCGTGCTGAATTCGCCTAGCAACAAGTCGGGCTTGCCGTCGTGATTCCAGTCGTAGACGGCAGGATAGACCAATCCATGCTTGGCCGTTCGTATTTCCTTTTCCGTACCGTCAAGCTGGATGGGCTGGCTCAGGACGGGCGCGCCAGGGATATTCGTCATCTTCAGCGCCTTCATCTTCGGCAGATTGAGCGTACGATAATTCTCATCCAAAGGATTGTCATGGGGATATTGAGCAAAGGCCATGCTTCCCGACAGAAGGAGCAGACCCGTCAAAAGCATATTTTTCTTTCTCATTGTCTCAGAAATTTACGATTATCAATTACAACGATTTAATATTCACATCATAAATCTTGCCGAAGTTCCATCCCTCAACCGTGTCGGAATCATAGACCACTTTCTTTTTCACGTTGCCGGTCATCGTATCAAGATAGAGCGTGTAGAGATGCGATTCGCTTCCATCCCACGTAGCCACGAGCATGA
>JBMNUW010000128.1:0-9496 GCA_050946475.1 Prevotella sp. | reverse complement strand
AAGTCCAAGTTGATGTCCTCGTCTTCACTGAACATGAGTATCTCCTTGGTGCGGGCCGAGGCCCATCCACCCATCAGCCCGATGCCGTTGGTGATGTCCGTGCGCGTCGGTGCTATCTGAGAGATGCCGATGTCCTTCATGTCGTTGTTGTCCACGTCGTTGAACGATTTGATGAAGCGGTAGTACTCCGGTGTGAGGCGGTAGAGCTCCACGTAGTAGGTCGTGTTGTTGAAGTACGACAGCTGGTTCACGTCGATGTTGAGGTGCAGCTTGTAGGTTCTGCCGTTGATGGAGGTGTCGTCGAAGATGTAGAAGTCCTGGTAATAATCGTTGGAGAAGCCAAAGTCATCGTCCAGGTCTGAGGTGGGCTGAAGCAGGTCCTCGCTCTTGGTATTAATAGGCAGGTAAGATACATTTTTAGTGAATTCCATACTACAGTCCACGAGCGAGTCTTTGTATCGGTCGATGTAGTCCATGTATTCCCTGTAGCTTGCGAAGCTTCTGTATTCCCTGTATTCAAGGTCTCTTGGATGGCTGGAATGCTTGAGCGTGACCGTGCCATAGAATGAATAGATAGTCTCCATCACGCGGACGGCATAGTAATCATGCGTGCCGGCATCGTCGGTGAAGGTAGCTGAGACTTGGTTGAAGTCATCAAAATCTTCCCATTCAGAGTCGTAGATTTTCACAGGCCTTACCTCTATGTCTCTCACGTCAACCGCTGTTGGAATGGTAGTGGATGCACTGACCGCGGTATAGCCGTCGGCTGCCACACTGATGCTCACCTTGTCGCCAGCTTTCTGTCGTCCTCTCACCATGTAGCATCCGTTTCCAAGGGATTCCACATTGAGCGGCGTGCCATTGACACGATAGTCGATGTTGGCATTGTCGATATGCCGTAAGTTGGCAGAGGACGAATATTTCACCACGGGCACACTGGCCGATACATTGATGAGACAGGAGTCACCCTCGGTGGGAAGGCAGTAAACGACAAGTTTAGCGGGACTATTAATGCTATCCAGTTCCACATCATCCTTGCAGGAGGTGAACATCAACAGGAGAACTATAATATAATAAGGAAAATATTTCATCGGAAATCAGAATTTAATGGTGTAACTGAACGAGGGGATGATAGGGATGAAAGCATGGTTCTTGAGATAGAAAGAGCCGTCGGCATGTTCCTTTACCTCCACAAACCATGAGTTGAGATGGCAATAGACATTGTAGAAGCTTAAATTCCAGATGCGCTCATGCCCATGCTTGGTGGTATGGTGGAAGTCGAAGCCCACGTCCAACCGATGGTATAGAGGCAGGGTGTAGTTGTTAGGACGCTCATAGATGAAAGTGTTATCTTCATGAGAGCCGCTACCGTCGGGAACATTGGGCATTAAGGCCCACTGTGTAGGAACGGTGATGCGGTTGCCGGAATGGAGACACCACTCAGCGAACATGTTCACCTTGCGGCTGATGTTCCACCTGGCAGAAAGATTCAGTTTGTGTCGGTTGTCGAACTTGTCGGGATACCATCCATCATAGAACTCACGGTACTTACGCTCATTCCACGACAGGGTGTAACTGCCTTTAAGGATGAGGTCATGGGTGCGGAAAGTGGCATCGATTTCCATACCGTAGAAACGTCCGCGCCCGTTCATCACCAACTGATCCCATTTCTCTGCCGGTGGTTCCAGTCCGTTCCAGTTGGCATATTGCAGCAGATGGGTGCTCTTCTTGTAATAGCCCTCAATAGAGACGAGCCAGTGACGGTCAGGCTGAAAGTAGGCCCCCACTGTAGTCTGCCAAGAGTGCATGGGATGCAGCCGTTCTGTGGTTGGCACCCAGTAGTCGGTGGGAAGGTCGACGAAGGAGTTGGAAATCTTGTGCACAAACTGACTCATGGCAGTGATAGAAGCCTTAAAGGAGAGGATAGGGAGAGGCTGATACTTCAAGGAAAAGCGCGGACAGAAATCTGTGAAATTCTTCCGTCCGATATGGAAGAGTGAGGCGTTGAATCCACCGTTGAGGCTCCAATGTTCGTTGATGGTCATGGCATCCTCTACATAGACATTGGCCTCGATAGCGCCATAGTGGCTGTTGCTTGACGAGCGGACGGTGTCGATGCCCTCGCTGTCGCCTACGACGTTGAGCCGACTTTGGGTCTGCGGGCGGAAAATGTGCCAAATCAAGTCGTGACCGAAGCGGATGTGGTGGCGGGGCGAGGGACGGAAATCAAAGGCTGTGCGATAGCCCAAATCGTTGATGGTGGAGTGATAGCCGTGCGCGATGTGAGACTGACTGCCAGGTTTGTTGTCGGCATCGTAGTCGATGTCAATTTCGTACGAGTCGAACTTGGCGAAATTATAGGTATAGACAGCGGCAAAGTTGGCGAAGAGCTTGGGTGAAAACTGATGTTCCAGTTGGGCAGCCACATTCAAGTTACCCCAGCGGTACTTGTACTTCGAGTCATAGTCGTACCAAAAACTGCTCTCAGACCTGTCCTTGCATTTGTCAGAGGTGCTCAACTTATCCTTACCCGAATAGACACTCAGAGAGGCACGTGTGCGGGGACTGAGGATATGCGTCAGTTTCAGATTGATATCATGAAAGAAATAGTAGAGAGTGATGTCGTCGTCATAGGCATTGTTTGAGTGGTTATAGATGGAGAATGCCGGACGCGCAATGAGGTCGAGCCAAGAGCGGCGCAGTCCGAAGTTGAAGGATGTCTTGCCTTTCACGATAGGGCCTTCGAGATGCAGTCCCCCGTCTATCAGTCCGATGCGGTAACTTCCGTGCAGGTGCTGAAAATCTCCGTCACTTGTGCGTACGTCGATAACCGATGAAAGGCGACCGCCGTAGCGAGCAGGGAAACCGCCTTTGTAAAAGTCCACATTCTTCACCACGTCGGCATTGAAAGCCGAAAAGAGACCCATGGCGTGATTCACTTGATAGAGCGGTGTACCGTCGATAAGGAAAAGGTTCTCATCAGCGTTGCCGCCATGCACATAGAGACCGCTGGCCAGTTCCACACCTTCACTCACACCGGAGACCCGCTGGAGCGTTTTCACTACGTCGGACGAGGAGAGGAGCGAGAATTCCGTTTGGATGTCATGGCGTGAAAAAGAGTGCTTACCCGTCTGCGTGGACATCAGCGGTGAATTGAGGTCACCCTTTACCACCACCTCACTGAGTTGGTTGTCTTCCTGCATTTGGATTTTCAGCGTTTGGTCTGCGGTGAGGTGAATGGTACGTTCCGCAGTGTCGAACCCTAAGTAACTGCAAGTAAGCAGATGCTCGCCTTCGGGCAGGGTGAGCGAGAAAAAGCCGTGGGCGTTGGTCATTGTGGCGGCACCCGTCGTCTGGTCCAATATGGTGACATTGACGAGCGTCTCACCGGAACTGTCAGTAACATAACCGCTGAGAGTGTGGCGGCGCTCCTTGGGGGTGTGCTTCGCGAGCGTTGACGGAGAGACGTGCTTAACGCTGCCTTTCTTGCGCATGAGCATCACGTAGCGGCCCTTTATCTCAAAGGTGATGTCAGTATCGGTGAAGATTTGTGTGAGCAGGTCGGGTAGAGAACTTTTCAGATTCACGTGTCCGCGACAAGGAATATCGAGCGGCAACGAGGCATCATAAACAAAGTGGATGTTTCGGCTTCGGCTGGCTCTTTCCATCTGTTGCCTTACAGTAAACTGTTTGGCCTCCCCGTTGAGAGGGAAGGCCGTGAGCAGCAGAAAAAACGTAAGGTAGACAAATAGTGCTTTCTTTTGCATGAGATTCAGTTCTGTCAATAATGATGTTTTATTCATTGATTCTATTTCTTCATCTGTTTCATCCCTAAGACGAAGGTTTGTGGAATATCCCCCATTCGTTTTTGAAAAAAAATTAAGGCATTGCGCTTCTATCACACTTTTCCGATGATTCATTTGGGAAAACAACGCATTTTTTCGATGATTCATTTGAGCTTATCCAACATTTTTCGAGGATAAGTTGGATAAAACACTACACTTTTTCGAGGATGAAGCAAATTTAATAGAACAGTAGGACGAAATATATATCCTCCTTACTGCCACGGAGTCGGCTGAGGGCTTTACTTACTTGATGCTCCACCGTTTTCTCTGACAATCCCAGTTCGGAGGCTATTTGTTTATAAGTCATTCCGTCACGTTTGCTCATGAGAAATATCTGTCGGCAACGTTCAGGCAAATTGTCGATGGCTTGCCACAGACGAGCCTCGCGTTCTGACCGAGACTGCGCCTCTTCATCGTCAATGATTCCATCCTCATCGTGAGGTTCAGTGTCCACCACCATATTATTATTACGGGTACGAAGTCGGTCTATGCAAGCGTTGCGAACGGTAGTATAGAGAAAAGACTTGGGTTGTGAAGGTTGATTACTCCATAATTTTACATAACTTTCCTGTACTACATCTTCCGCATCTTCGGGACAATTGCCGAGATAGTGGAGTGCATAGAGGCAGAGGGCACGGTAATATTGATTGAAGAGCAGTTCTATGTCCATCGTGAAAAATCCTGTTGCCGTGATGGCCAGGTAAGCAGGAATGTTTGGATTTCTATTTCTTTATCGGCTGCAAAATTACGCTATTTTGCCGAATTTACAATAGTGTAAGGCTGGAAAAAGTAACAAAAAAAAACAGCAGATGTCGCTAAAGACCATCTGCTGTTTCACAAACTCACTTATTGTTTTTCTGTAATATTCTTAAAATCTTTTCCTCTACTCGACTTGTGATTACATCATCGTGAGGGTGTAGAGATAGATTACCGCAGCCGGGACGGCTATGAGCGCGGAGTCGAAACGGTCGAGCATTCCTCCATGACCAGGTAGTATTGTGCCGCTGTCCTTAATGCCAAGGGTGCGCTTGAAAAGACTCTCTACGAGGTCACCCCATGTGCCAAATACAACAACGACAAGTCCCAGTCCAATCCATTCGAGCATATTTAGCGTATGAGCTTCCGCACCTTGATTGACAAGCCATCCGATAAGAGCTGCTACAGCCATCACAAGTATGCCTCCGCCAATGCTGCCTTCCCATGTCTTTCCTGGGGAAATGCGAGGAAAGAGCTTGTGGCGGCCCAAGAGAGAACCGGTGCAGTAGGCTCCCGAATCGTTGACCCACAGAAAAATGAATATACTGAGGGGAAGCATCAAGTCGTAGGACACGCCACTTCCGTCGGGTCTCATTTCGAAGGCAAGGATGTTAATCATTGAGAAGGGCAGGGCGATATACATCTGTCCCAACATGGTGTACGCCCAGTCGCCGATGGCATTCTTGTTACCCGTATAGAGTTCGCTCACGAAGAGATAGATGATAGTGAGCAGATAAGGCACCATGACGATGAAGCCAGCTACAATGCCAGAACGCCATGCAGCTACGGCTAAGAAGAAATAGACCGCTGCCACGGTCGAGATGAAACGGTTTACGCGGATGCCCTCCACATTGTTCACCAGTCCGGTATATTCCCAGATGGTCATGCCGGTGATGAGCGTGAAGAGCAACACCATGGCGCGCGGACTAAGAAAGCCAGCCACCATGATGGCTACAAAGAGTACACCCGTGATGGTGCGTACAATAAGATTCTTCTGTTTCTCCGTCATTGTTTCTCTTCCTTTTTCTCGCTGTCTGTTTGGACGGGAGCACTGTCAGTACCAGTCTCAGTGGTTGTTGTCGTGTTCGTGTCCTTGGATTCCGTGTTCATGTCCTTGGAGTCATTGTCCTCTTGCGAATCAGCATTGCTGTTCTCTGTGTCCTTTGTCGTCTCCTTGTCGCCGGCCATGAGTTTGGCTTGAGCAGCCTCATGCTCAGCCTGCGCCTGCTTCACCACATCGGGCATATCTTCCAGGCGAGGCTCCGACTCTTTCTGCTTCTGCTCCTCCAGTTTGTCGTTCTCTTCCATGATTTCCTCGGAACGGCTCACCCAGGGACGCTTGCCGAAGATTTTCTCCACATCCTCTGCGTAGATTACCTCCTGCTTGAAGAGAAGTTCGGCGAGTTTGCGATGACCTTCCTTGTGCTCGGTCAGTATTTGCTTGGCACGGGCATATTGGTCATTAATCATGTGCAGCACCTCGTCGTCCATTATCTTTGCAGTCGTCTCACTATAGGGACGCTGGAACTGATATTCCTGATTGTTGTAATAGCAGATATTGGGCAACTTATCGCTCATACCGGCGTATGCCACCATACCATAAGCACTCTTTGTAGCACGCTCAAGGTCGTTCATGGCACCGGTGGAGATATGTCCGGTGAAGAGGTCCTCAGCGGCACGTCCGCCCAACAGGGCACACATCTCATCGAGCATCTCCTCCTTGGTGGTGATGACACGCTCCTCCGGCAGATACCAGGCGGCACCGAGAGCCTGACCACGGGGTACGATAGTAACCTTGACCAGTGGATTGGCATGTTCGCAGAACCAACTGATGGTGGCGTGACCGGCTTCGTGAATGGCGATGGAACGCTTCTCCTCAGCCGTCATCACCTTGGTCTTTTTCTCCAGTCCGCCGATGATGCGGTCCACAGCATCGAGGAAATCTTGTTTGGTGACCACCTTCTTATTGTGACGTGCGGCGATAAGGGCAGCCTCGTTGCACACGTTGGCGATGTCGGCACCCGAGAATCCCGGAGTCTGACGGGAAAGAAAATCGATGTCCAGACTGTCGTCCGTCTTGAGGGGTTTAAGGTGAACCTTGAAGATTGCCTTACGTTCAGCGAGGTCCGGCAGGTCAACATGTATCTGACGGTCAAAACGTCCGGCACGCAGCAACGCCTTGTCAAGCATATCCACACGGTTGGTGGCTGCCAAAACGATAACGCCGGAGTTGGTGCCGAAACCATCCATCTCGGTAAGCAGGGCGTTCAAGGTGTTCTCCCGCTCGTCGTTGCCTCCCATAGAAGGATTCTTGGAACGGGCACGTCCCACAGCATCAATCTCATCGATGAAGATGATACAGGGAGCCTTCTGCTTAGCCTGTGCGAAAACGTCACGGACACGCGACGCACCCACACCGACGAACATCTCCACGAAGTCGGAACCCGACATGGAGAAGAAGGGAACGCCTGCCTCTCCGGCCACAGCCTTAGCCAGCAACGTCTTTCCCGTTCCTGGAGGACCGATGAGCAGGGCACCCTTGGGGATTTTACCTCCCAGTTCCGTGTATTTCTTGGGGTTCTTCAGGAAATCAACAATCTCCTGTACCTCCTGCTTGGCACCCTCCTGTCCGGCTACATCCTTGAAGGTAATACCCAGTTCACCGGCCTTCTCGTAGAGTTTGGCCTTGCTCTTGCCCACGGAGAAGACGCCGTTGCCTCCGGTGCCGCCTCCCATGCGCCGTCCCATATACCAAATGAAGACGAAGAAGAGGATGAGGGGCGAGAGCTGAATAAGAATATTCATGAAGTCGTTGCCCTTATCGTTGTCATAGCTGAACTCGGCCAGTTTTCCATGCTGACGGGCTGTCGTGAGAAACTTTTCCAGTTCGTCTATAGACCCGAATTCGATTTCCACATAAGGATTGCTCCCTACCTCTTTGGCAGTCTGATGGAAGATGGTGTTGATGTGCTCAGGTTTTACATACATGCGCAGTGTGGATTGTGATTTGTTTACTACTACACGTTGCACGTAACCCTTATTGACATAACTCTGAAATTCCGTATACGATACTTGCTTGCCGGCTCCTGCCGTACCACTGGCGAGGGAGTCACCTCCACCAGTGAAGAAGAGGATGGCAAGCGATATGCCGATGATGATATAAAGCCAGTTCATGTTGAACTTAGGCATTTTCGGCTGATTGTCCTTTTGATTATTGGGATTATTGTTCATGTTCATAAAATATCAGTCATCTTTTGTTTGTCACGTCAAAAGACGTGCCAACATTAGAATCGAGATTGGGTATTTTGGTTATTTTAGCATCTTCCCACAAATTTTCCAAGTCGTAGAACGATCTTGCTTCAGGTTGAAAGATATGAACCAGTACGTCCGCATAGTCGATAGCTACCCATTGGTCGTTACCAAGTCCGTTTACTCCGATGGGTTTTTCGTGCGCTTCCTTACGGCAGAAGTCTCCCACCGATTCGGCGATGGCCTCCACCTGTGATGGCGAATTACCCTGGCAGATTACGAAATAACTGGCGATGGCCCCGTCGGTCTTGCGGAGGTCTGCCACCACAATGTCTTCTCCCTTTTTCTCTTGTATTCCACGTGTGATGATGTTCACTAAGTCCTTTGTCTCTACCATTCAGAATTTATTGGTTTTACAAATTATATATTTTATATATTTATATGTCTCGCAAAGTTACACCTAATAATTGAGATTCGGTGCTTTTGCACCTGTTTATTTTTTATTTTTTAGATTGTAGGTCGTTATTCTCGATTTTCATTGGCATTGCAGCCGTCTCTCGAAGATATTCATCCTTATATCCGACATATGCTTTGGCATAGTTCTCCGCTTGTTCCGGTCGTGTGTGCTTGACAAATTTGGCAGGAACCCCTGCCCAAATCTCGTGTGGTCCTATCTGGGAGTGTTGCAGTACGACGGCACCGGCAGCCACGATGGCTCCTTCGCCCACTACAGCACCATCGAGTACGGTAGCACCCATCCCGATGAGCGCTCCGTCCAAAATGCGGCATCCGTGTACTGTTGCGTTATGTCCGATTGAAACATCGTTACCGATGTCGGTGTGCCCCTCGCCACCCGATACGTGGATGCAGGCTCCGTCTTGAATGTTGGTACGGTCTCCAATACGCACATAATTGACATCAGCTCGGATGACGGCATTGAACCAAACGGAGCAGTCGTCACCGAGAACCACGTCGCCTACTATCGCCGCGTTGTCGCAGAGTAAACAGTTGTTGCCCCAGCGGGGATGCTTGTTTTTATAGGATTGTATGATAGCCATAGTTTCTGATGTTCATGTATATTTCGCATTATTTAAAAGCATGATTATGAATTAATCATTGTCCCCGCGTCAGCCTAATTATGAATTATGCATTATGAATTATGAATTATAAAAGATTTCCCCCGAGCCGTAGCAACGGTGATGCTGCTCATCATAGATGACGCAGAACTGACCGGGCGCCACACCGTGCACGGGCTTGTCAGCATGCACCACTGCCTTTCCGTCAAATTTCAGTTCGAGGGTGGCGGGCAGATATTCCGGTGTATGGCGAATTTTGAAAGTCACGCGCAGACCTCCCTCAACAGCGGGAGTATGTTCATCGGCTTTCGGGGGAAGGGTGAGCCAGTGAAGGTCGTGAACGGGGATGTCCTGCTTGTAGGCTGTCTGCGGGTCATAGCCGTGAGAAACATAGAGAATGTTGCGCTCCACGTCTTTCTTCACCACAAACCAAGGTCCACCGCCAAGTCCGAGTCCCTTGCGCTGACCGATGGTGTGGAACCAGTGTCCGTTGTGCTCGCCGATCTTTCGACCGGTCTCCAGTTCAATGATGTCGCCCTTCTGCTCGCCAACATATCGGCGCACGTACTC
>JBMNUW010000127.1:0-9506 GCA_050946475.1 Prevotella sp. | reverse complement strand
AAGTCCTCTTCGGACCGGGACAGTTAAAAAATCTTCACCTTGAGCAGATGCCGGGCAAGAAAGCCCTCATCGTTACTTCCAACGGAAAGAGCGTGAAGAAGTACGGTTATCTTGCCGAGCTTGAAAATCAATTGAAGCTCACCAACACCGACTATGTTCTCTTTGACCAGGTGAAAGCCAACCCGACACGTCAGAGCGTGATGGACGGAGCAGAGATGGGACGCACGAACGGCTGCGACTTCGTCGTTGCCATCGGCGGCGGTTCCGTGATTGATGCCTCCAAATGTATCGCTCTGATGATGACTAATGAAGGTGACCTGTGGGACTACTCGCAGACCGCCAAAGGCGGCAAGAAGCCCTTCGCTCATCCCGGACTGCCTCACATCGCCATTACCACCAATGCCGGAACAGGTTCAGAAGTCGATATGTTTGCCGTAATCTCCGATGATGAGAAGGAAGAGAAAACAGGAATCGTGGATGTCTCGATGTTCCCCACCATCTCCGTTGTCGACTCTGAACTGATGGCAACCGTTCCTCCTGCCTTTACCGCTTATCAAGGCATGGACACCTTCTTCCACGCTTCGGAGACTGTTTTGAACAAGAAACATCATCCCATGGCTGAGATGTTCGCTCTGAAGGCAATCGAGTACGTTGCCAAATATCTGCCAAGGGCTTACAAGAACGGCGACGACAAAGAGGCGCGCGAGTATATGGCTCTTGCCAACTCCTATGCCGGCTACTACATGATGTGTACTTCCCAGCACACCATGGAGCATGTGATGGGTTCCTATCATCCGAACCTCGTTCACGGTGCCGGCCTCATCATGCTCAGCCACGAGTATTTCGATTTCTTCGCCGAGCGCAAGGCTGCCGAGGAGTCCATGATAAAGATGGCAAAGGCGATGGGTGTGGCAAATCCCACATCGGGCAAGGACTTCATCAAGGCACTCGACCAACTCATCGCAGCAGTGGGATGCGCCGACCTCAAGATGAGCGACTGGGGCATCAGCAAGGACGAGATAGCAAAGTGGCCTGCCCACTGCCATGAGGTCCTCGGTGGCGACATCACTGCCGACCCGCTGCCTCTGAGCGATGCCGACTACCTTTCTATTTTCGAGAGGAGCTACAAATAATCACGATACGTTAAAAGCCGTCAGAGTGGTCTGTTAAGGAGATTATTCTGATGGCTTTTTCAATCAAGAAAAACAGTTTGTTATGACCGAATTAGAAAAACTTCAGGCAGGAGTCTACTACAAGATGGACGACCCCGAAATTGCGAAGATACAGAACCGCGCCATTGAGATGTGCGAGCGACTTAGGGAAATTCCCTTCTCCGATATCGATGCCCGTACCCGGTGGGCCCACGAAGTGTTTGGTTCAGTAGGTAAGAATGTGAGTCTGAAACCCGGATTCTGGTGCGATATGGGAGTTAACATCCAAGTGGGCGACAATTTTCTCACCAACTACAACGTGGTAATTCTTGACATGGGCAAGGTGACCATCGGCGATAATGTATGGATTGGTCCCGGCTCAAAGCTCTTGGCTGTCGCCCATCCTATAGAGGCTGAAGGCCGGCGTTCCGGCTTGGGAATCGCTAAACCTATCACATTAGGCAATGGTGTGTGGCTCGGAGCCAATGTCACTGTGACGATGGGAGTTACTATTGGTGACAATGCAGTAATCGGAGCTGGAGCCGTAGTTACTCACGATGTACCAGCCAATGCAGTTGTGGCAGGTGTTCCTGCAAAGGTTCTCCGATATATCGATAATAAGCCGGACTTGTGGCATGAGGAGAATTGATTTTCTTTCGAGGCGGAAGATAATCAGCAGGGCCCTTTGAAGAATATTATTGATGAACGGAATTAAGAATCTTGGATTATATGATGCAAAAGTTCTTCTACAGTGTTGCAGCTCCGTGACCTTCCGTTCTTCCGATAGACAAACTCGGAGGGAAACACTTCTACGCAGTCTTCACTCTCTTCTTCTTTTCCACCCTTGATGCCGTTGCGGAGTAGTGCTTTTCGTACCATTGCAAAGCGGTCACCATGGCGGCCTTCCATTCTGACCGTTCGGCAAACGGTATTGTTCACTTGGAAAAGTCCCGTATAGCGGTCAAATCCTATGCTCTTGTTGTCGAAGAAATTTTCCAGTTTACCTTCCAGGGCCAGGTCTTCTGGACTGCCTGTTACGATGTTCTTATCACGACCCATCAGCCAAAGTTCGTCGGCCATTTGAAGAGCCAATGTCATATCGTGGGTGGAGAGCAACACGGTCTTATGGCTTTCTCGTGCTATGCGGTGCAACAATCGCATGACTTCCGCTTTGCTTGGAAAATCGAGAAAGGCTGTCGGCTCGTCGAGAAGTATCACGGAAGTTTGTTGAGCCAGTGCTTTTGCTATCATTGCTTTCTGTCGTTCACCGTCGCTGAGTGTCTCCATCATTCGTGTCCGCAGATGCGCAATTCCAACCAACTGTAAGGCTTCGTCTACCGCAGCACGGTCTTTCCTGTGTGCCGAACCCCAGAAACCCGTATAGGGGGCACGTCCCATTTCCACCAGTTGCTCTACCGTCATATTGTGCACGGCATGACGGGAAGTAAGCACGACCCCGATGCGTCGTGACAATTCCTTGTTGCTGTAATCGCTTATAGGTTTTTCCTCTACGAGCACCTCGCCTGAGAGTGGAGGAAGAAATCCGGCCAGAGTGCGCAGTAAGGTGGACTTTCCTACACCGTTAGGTCCTATCAGACAAGTCAGTCTGTCAGGAAGCAATGTCGCATTGAGGTATTTTGCTACCGTCTTTTTTGAACCATGACCGATAGTGAGTTGATGCAAGGTTAATGTGTTTTCTTGAGCCATAACATCTGTTTTTTCATTATTGACGAGTTCATAGGGATGAACCCTGCCGGCATGTTGTATTGTTGTCCTCGAGTGATGACGAATTCCAGAAAAGCCCTGACGACAGGATTCGTCGGTTTCCCCTTTGTCACAAAATATAGATAGCGAGCCGGTGGAGTAGGGTAGCGACCTGCAGCGATAGCATTTATCAGTTGCTGTTTCGTGTCATAAAACTGTTCGTCGTTATCCACTCGTCCGTTACCGTTTATGTCCAGGGGGACTACAGTTAACCCTTTATTGGGTTGTCCCGTCTTGCTGTTATAGACATATCCTATGTTGTTGATGCCGATTCCACACACATCGGCTCCTACTTGTTGTGCCATTCCAGGGTCACCATAGACGCCAGTTCCCAATAAATCCTCCTGACTGCAGCACAGCCATTGTGCGAATGTGGCTGCTGCCCCGCAAGCATCGCTCCGAGTATAGACATTTATCGGCAAGGTACTTTTCGTTCCAAGCAGTTGTCCCCAGGTCTTTACCTGTTCAGTCCGCCAGAGCCTTGTTGCCTTTGCCATGCTGAGCCCGTGTCTTTTGACATATGTCCTCATGGGATTGTCCCTGTTCATCGTAATCACTACTGCATCCTTTGCCACAGGGATGGGCACGGCTCCATTCGCTTTCTCCACGGGTTTAAGTCCGCGTGACACCATGCCTAAGTCAACCTGCCCGGTCAGTACATCGGTAATGCCCTTCCCGGAGCCTCCTGCGGATAAATCTATTACTACGTCTGGATGCAGTCGTTGAAATTCAATCGCCCATTGTGTGGCAAGAGGATATAGTGCAAAAGCTCCTGATATGGAGATATTACCGTTCAATCCGCTCGAATTCTTCACTTGTTTTTCTCGGCTTCCGCAGGACAGAAGCAGCAGTGCCGCGAGGGTAAGACTCACGATGCGACTGTTCCGGAATAGATGATTTTGTTTGAAAAAAGTGTTCTTGTTGTTTGCCATTGTATTGCTCTTTTGCCTGTTCTTTCGTGGATGAACAGGAAAACTTAGTAAAATCACCCTTTCACTCAATTTGAAAAAGAAAGTGTGATGGTGACTTATATAAAAAATTCAGCTGTATCTACCAGACCAGCACGGAAAGCATATTTAACGGCTTCGTGTGCTGTGTTGACGTTCAGTTTTCGGAAGATGTTTTTTCGATGGGTGTTGATGGTATGGATGGAGAGTTGACGTTCGGCAGCAATCTCTCGTGTGGTTTTTCCCTGTGCTATGGCTCTCAATACCTCAATTTCCGTGGGAGTGAGTGGGGTACACACCTCCTCTGCATGGAAGCGACTGTCAAGCATTTGTTCCGTGGCGCGCTGGCAGATATACCGTTGCCCGGAAGCAGCTGAAGCTATGGCACTCTCTATTACTTCCAGCGAACAGCTCTTGAACACGATACTGATTCTTTTATTTGAGAAGACTACCTTGCGCATGAACAAATCGGTAAGTTCATCGCTCACTAATATCCATTGTGAATGATCGAAACGGTCAATGGTGATGAGTAGATTCTCAACATCGGTAAAATCGAACAATGTATAGTCCAATAATACGACGCATTCGCTCAACCTGCAAAGTTGTTGCACAAGTTCTTTCTTGCTATTCACCTCCGCCACTTCTTCGGCACCCGCTTTTTCTACGAGGTCGCGGAGAGCCAGCTTTGTGAGCTCCTGTTTGTCAGCCAAGATAAATTTTGTCATAAGCGATAATCTTTTCTTCCGATTTGTGTTTGTGCTTTGGATTGTCCGCTAAAACGGGCGTTCTGAATACTGAATCATTCATTCGTCGACAAAATTATTCAACTTTTGTCGTAGTGACAATAAGGGAATTATGGTATTTGGCCTACCATGTTTATGGGATAATTTAATGGCATTCAGTAGTTTGCGAGGTGTGATAAAAGACAAAAATACCTAATTCATGGTAGAAGATTACACTCATTGTGGTATTTCCTTCGTTGGCTTTTTGGCTTAACTTTGCATCTGTAAACAAAGACATACTTGCAGGCTGGACACCCCGAAGTTTCTGCCGGATGTCATAATAAATAAAAGAGGAATATGAGAGCAATAGCCACAACATTGATTCAGACTTTCGGAGGTCTTGTTCATCATGACATCCATTATTCTGTTTCCGAACCTTTTGTCGTTGACGAAAAGTTCAGCCATCATGATGACAAACCGCTCACCGTAGGTCAGCTGAATGTATCCATTAATGGGTCTGCCATTTTGAAAGATGTCAATCTGGAGATTCCTCGTCACAAGATAACCTGCATCATCGGTCCCTCGGGTTGCGGGAAAAGTACCTTGCTGCGCACATTCAATCGACTGAACGATAATGTTGAGGGATTGCAGATGACCGGATCGGTGAATCTCGGTGGAGAAAATATTCTTGAAGCTGACCAAAAGCAGCTCACGGAATTGCGTCGCAATATAGGTCTGGTGCCTCAGCGCCCGTGCCCGTTGCCCATGAGCATCTATGACAATGTGGTCTATGGTTGTCGTATTCATGGCATACACAATCATCGTCGCCTTGATGCCGTCGCCCGTCATTATCTTCAAGCTGTCGGTCTTTGGGATGAGGTGAAAGACAGATTGAAGTCACCCGCTTCCCGATTGAGTGGCGGTCAGCAGCAACGTCTCTGCCTTGCCAGAAGTCTTGCCGTTGAACCTTCGTATCTCTTGGCAGACGAGAGTACCAGTGCTCTCGATCCTATCAGTAGTAAGAAGGTGGAGGAACTTTTCCTCGACTTGAAGAAAGATTATACTATAGTGATGGTGACTCACACTCTGCGACAGGCACTCCGTATTGCCGACCATGTGGTATTCATGTATTTGGGGAAGGTTATTGAGCAGGGACCTGCCGCTCAGGTCTTTCATCATCCCAAGGAAGAACTGACGCAAAGATACCTCAAAGGTGCTTTCAGCTGATACTTTAATATAATAGATTGTTTATTCAGGTTTATGATGCATACGTCATCTTTTCGCTCCGCATTCTCTGCTTGGTTTCCCGTATTGATATTAGTTACGATTTTATCTTCCTGCCAAACACGGAGTGGCCACAAGACTGCAACGAGCAAAGTAGTTGTTTCGGGTGACACCTTGGAACTAAAATATGCGAAAGGGTTCCGTGTACGTACTATCCGATATGGTATTCGACTGGTGGACATTGCCGACCCCACGGACAAGCACAAGCAAGAACCCTATCGACTGGCACTCGTTCCGCGTGGTGTCTCGGTGCAAGAGGTTCCCGACGATTATTCCATTCATATTACTGTACCCGTGAAGCGAGTTTTGCCCATGAGTACGGAGTTTCTTTCACATTTCATCGCTCTCGACGCCATTGATTATGTAACAGCCATTACCAGTGTGAGACATCTGAAAAACAAGGAAGTGAACGAAAGGGTGAAGCAGGGACGTATTGCCCGCATTGGCTATGAAGGGAGTTTCGACCTTGAAACAGTATTGGCGGCTCGACCAGATCTTGTCTTCATTTCGCCGTTCAAGAAAGGTGGCTATGATGTGATTCGACAAGCTGGAGTGCCTTTGGTGCCCGTTCTCCTCTTCAAAGAGCAGACTCCTCTAGGGCAGGCTGAATGGATTAAGTTCTTTGCATTGTTTATTGGTAAGGAGCAACAGGCCGATCGTTGGTTCTCGGAGGTTGCTCGTCAATACAACTTTTTAAAAAAGCTAGCATCCAGGACTTCGCAGCGTCCCACGGTGTTTGCAGGTGAGCTGCGCAACAGTTCTTGGTTTATCATGGGATCTCGGAGTTATTTAGCCAAGATGATTCGTGATGCCGGCGCTCGCTATATTCCGGATAATGATGAATCGACAGGCGGTCACCCCATTGACTATGAGGCACTGCTCCGTATGGCAGCTCATGCCGACTATTGGAGATTGCTTAAGAGCTATCCAGGCAAGTTCAGTTATCAGGCTCTCCAGGAGATGGATACACGAACCGTCAATTTTGATGCTTTTCGTCGTCACAAGGTAGTCTACTGCAACATGGGGTCTTCTGGTTATCACGAGTGGGCTTCCATTCGTCCGGACTGGTTGTTAGCTGATTTCATTTATGCTTTTCATCCAAATTTATTGCCCAGACATCATCCCCGATTTTATGCGGTTCTTTCTTCTTGAGAGAACAATAATTTGCAATCATCTCTATTTCTCTTTGGCGTTAGCGTCATGATTATGCCAATCAATCTTATAATGTACTTATGGAAAAAAAGGCCCTTCGTTTCCCTCTTTTCTTTTTGCTGGCAATCATCTTGGTCCTGGTGGCTGCCAACCTTTTGTGGGGGTCCGTTTCCATTCCGCCATCGGTAATCATCGACCTCCTCGTACATGGCGAAAATGTGACAGAAAGTGTTGCAGATATTTCCGTCTACAGTAATATTCTCTATTCATCCCGTATTCCTCAGACTGTCACGGCTCTTGTGGCAGGAGCAGGACTGGCCGTAGCAGGCTTGCAGATGCAGACCGTATTCCATAATCCGCTTGCTGGTCCTTCGGTATTGGGCATTACGAGCGGAGCCTCTCTCGGTGTGGCCATTCTCGTTATGTTGTCGGGATTGGTAGGCGATGGATTTCTCTCTAAAATAGGATATTTGGGTGAGGGCGCTGTCACCGTGGCAGCTGTCGTGGGCGGTCTTTCCGTCATGGCAATCATAGTGGCTCTTTCCCGTCATGTCAATAGCAATGTCACGCTCCTCATTATTGGATTGATGATTGGTTATATAGCCGGTTCCCTGATAGGTGTATTGAAATATTTTGCCGACGAAGAAGAAGTGCGCAGTTATGTACTATGGGGACTTGGCAGTTTTTCGCGTGTATCAGGAGACAGTGTTTGGCATTTTGCGTTGTTGTCCCTTTTGATACAGCCCATAGCCTGGTTGCAGGTCAAACCCATGAATCTGTTGCTTTTAGGAGAGGAATATGCCACCAATCTTGGTCTAAATTGTCGGCGGGCTCGATTGCTTATCATTCTTAGTAGTGGCATTCAGACGGCTGTCGTTACGGCTTTCTGTGGTCCCATTCTCTTTCTCGGTCTTGCCGTTCCCCATCTCTGCAGGGGACTCTTTCGCACGAGTGATCATCGTTTGCTCATGCCTTCCTGCCTGCTCATGGGTGCTTCGCTTGCTCTTTTCTGTAATCTTTTGTCCCGTCTGCCGGGTATGGACGGAGTGCTTCCCGTTAATTCAGTTACTGCTCTCGTAGGCGCACCTGTAGTTGTAAGCGTGTTGAAATTCATTCATCGTTCATGATACTTGCAAGATGAATTTGTATAATATACTTTTCTGACTCGTCTTTAATACTTTAAAGTCGAATCTGAAAGGTATAATAAGTAAATCATAAAGAAATATATTCTTTATCTTGCAAACTTTTTCCTCATGGCTCTCCGATAAACAGCAAAATAAAGCACGGCAGCGATGGAGAGGCCAAACAGATACGCCCACCAGATGCCTTGCAGTCCCCATGCACAGGGAATGGCGAGAAGATAGGCCATGGGAAGGCATACCACAAAATAGGCGAGGAAGGCAATAGGTACAAGCAACTTCACTTCTGACAGACCACGCAGAGCGTTGGCATAGGTATTCTGCATGCCGTCACTGAACTGATAGACCAGTAGAGGAATAATACTCAGAGCCACCAGTCGGGAAACTTCGGCATTGTCAGTGAACCAGCCGCCGATGCGCCAGCGCAGTGCCAGCACCACGATGGCTGTCATCAAGAGAAGTAGTAATACCAGGGCGAAACCTGTGTGTACACTGCGACGGACGCCCTCTTCGTCTTTCTGTCCGTAGAAAAGGCTCACACGGATGGAAGTGGCAACTGCCATACCGGAGGAGATGAAATAGCAGAACTGACTGGTGATGGTAAGTATCTGGTTGGCAGCTAAAGCCGTCACGCCAATCCATCCAACGATGATAGCACTGAGATTGAAAGCAGCTGTTTCCATGCCCATTTGCAATGCCAGCGGCCATCCCATTTTGTTGAGTCGCATAAAATCAGCGCGATTCACTCTTGCCTTCTTCCAGTGGTTGCGTAGTCCTTGATAAGTGGGTTGGAGCGTCAGTACAGCTACAAAAAGCAGCGTCATTACAATGCGTGAGATTAGCGTGGAGAGACCGGCTCCCTGGAGACCGAGTTCAGGCAGTCCCCAGTGACCGTATATGAGGAGCCAGTTGCCTAGAATATTCAGCAGGTTGCCCGCGAGCACTATCCACATGCCGGTACGTGTGTGAAGCATGCCGTCGGAAAACTGTTTCATCGTATTAAAATAGATGACGAAAGGCAGGCTGATCATTTGCAAGAGAAGATAAGGCCGCATCAACGGTACCAGTTCTTCTGGCTGTCCGAGGTTGCCGAGATTAAGATAGACGGCAAGTAGCACGACCGAGAGAATCACGGTAAGCATTAAAGCAGTTACCAGACTGTTCTTCAGTACGTCAGTGATGCGTTGTGTCTCGCCGCGACCATAGTGGGAGCCTACTATAGGAGTGATGCCGTTGCAAAAGCCTAAGGAAAACACGAAGACCAAAGTGAATATACTGTTCACAAATGAGGCGGCTGCGAGTTCAGGCATGGTGTGGTGGCCAATCATGAGAGTATCGGCAAAACCG
>JBMNUW010000126.1:0-9515 GCA_050946475.1 Prevotella sp. | reverse complement strand
TAATTATCAAAATAGATACTTGAATAGGATGATTCACTCCGCCTGTTCAATGTTGACCAGCCTGCAAAATAAAGATTGGGGTGTAGACAAGAATTCGGGTAACGTCTACGTTTCTTATATAGAGAAAGGCTTGGATGCTGCAAAAACAGTTCACCTACAGCGTCAACACCCATGCTGGTGCTCTTGACGGAAACGGTAGTCCATACCAATTCCAACCGGGCTTGAGATATGCATTCTAAAACTACTGATAATAATACGAAGAAAATGAGAAACATTAAGTTATTGCTTGTCCTGCTGGCTTTTATGGCTTCGTCCGTTACTTTTGGACAGACACGAATCATTGCCCATCGCGGGTATTGGACACCTGCGGGAAGTGCCCAGAACTCTCTGGCGGCACTTATCGGTTCCCACAACATCGGTGTCTACGGTTCAGAATTCGATGTCTGGATTACGGCCGATGACCAGTTGGTGGTCAACCATAACCCGGAGATAGGAGGTGTGACGATTGAAACGGCAAGGTATGGTCAAATCAAAAACATGCGACTTAAGAACGGGGAGCGGCTTTGCACGCTGAAGAGTTATCTGCAGACAGGCAAGAAGCAGCCTGACACGAAATTGATTCTCGAGATCAAGCCCCATGCCAGTGAGGCAAATGAAAACCGCTGTGTGGATGCAGTGGTGAAAATGGTTGCTGAAGAGGGTGTTAAAGATCTGGTGGAGTATATTTCTTTTAGCCTGAATGTCTGCAAACGACTTGTAGCTAAGGCTCCGGGAGCCAAAGTGAGCTATCTGAAGGGTGATTTGACCCCACGTCAGGTAAAAGACCTGGGCATGACTGGCATTGACTACGCCGGTTCTTTGTTTGCCATTCATCCCACATGGATGAAAGAGGCTCATGACCTGGGGCTCACCGTCAATGTGTGGACCATCGACGACCTCGACGATCTCAATGATTTCATCAAGGCAGGAGCCGATTTCATCACTACCAACAAGCCTGTAGAAGGAAAGAAACTAGCCGAATAAAAGATAGTAAAAGGCATCTGTAGGAATGAGTCTTATATCCTTACAGATGCCTTAATTTTAATAATTGTACAAGGGATTTTATGAAGATTGAACTTGGAAGTTTCTGGAAGTTTTCAATCGAAAAGATACCTGTATTTCGTCTTCTTATATATTATTTTCTTTTTCCTCCATACGGAAAGAAGAAGGAGTCTTCTTGAATTTATTGCGAAAAAGACGATAGAAAGTCTGAGGCTTGTCCATTCCGCTTTCTCTTGCCACCGTCTCAATGGTGTATTCGGGATGCTTCTTCAGAAGTTCAGCTGCATGGTTGAGTCTTAAATCATTGATATACTCCTTATAATTCATGCCTGCAAAGTGGCGAAAGAGATAAGCAAACTTATTCTTGGGCACCGAAGTTTTTTCTATCACTTGGTCACGTGTAAGTCCAGGAATCAGATACGCTTTCTTTCCTACAAGAAAATTCTGGAGTCGTTGGAATATAACCCTGTCCAAATCTTCTCTGGTGATTATGTTTTTCTCAGTACTCTCAGTCATCATCAAAGACACATTGTAGATAGTTGGCCCTTCACTTTGATTGCACCTTGCGCACAGGTTGGTAGAAGTTCATCCTTCCTCTAATTACCATTAAGGTCCCGAGTTATAACGAGATCCTCCGTTGAGAGCTTAGATTAATAATTAGTTCGAACCAATCTATTGTTTTTGCAAAGTTATAGAAAAGTGTCCGAATATTTCTCGTTGATACTGAGTTTTGTATCACGTTTTGTCACCTTTGTTATCTTATATTGTCACCTTGCATGGAGGATGGTATCTCGGCAGACCTCCATAAGCCATTTGGGTGTACTCGTCGCCCCGCATATTCCGACGGTCTTAACATCCTTGAACCAGTCGAAATTAATTTCTTCAGCACTTTCTATGAGGTGGCTGTTGGGGTTTACACTGTGGCATTTATGGAAAAGCACCTTGCCGTTGCTGCTCTTCTTGCCACATACAAAGAGTACCAGATCGTGGCGGGCGGCGAACTCTGCAATGTGGGGCAGTCGGTTGGCCACCTGGCGGCAGATGGTGTCGAAACTGCGGAAGGTGGCGGAGGGTGCGATGTGCTGTTGGATGTAATCGATTATCTCGTGGAATTCATCGAGGCTCATGGTGGTCTGCGAGTAGAGGTAGATGTCACGCGAGAAGTCGAGTCGTTTCACGTCGTCGAGGTTTTCCACCACGATGGCTTTCTGGTTGGTCTGTCCCACGAGACCGAGCACTTCCGCATGACCGTTCTTTCCGAAAATCACGATTTGTGCTTCGGGATTGCTGTCGAACTGTCGTTTGATTCTTCGTTGCAGTGCCAGCACCACAGGGCAGGTGGCGTCAATGATTTCAATGTTGTTGCGTCGAGCCGTTTCGTAGGTCTCTGGTGGCTCACCGTGGGCACGCAGCAGCACGGTGACGTCATGCAACCGGGCCAGTTGCTCATGATTGATGGTGATGAGTCCGTGCTCGTGCAGTCTCTCCACTTCCATGCTGTTGTGCACGATGTCGCCGAGACAGTAGAGCCTCTGCCCGGAAGCGAGCTCTTCTTCAGCTTTTTTGATGGCAGTGGTTACGCCGAAGCAGAAACCGCTGCCACTATCTATTTCTATTTGGCAATCCATGGTTTGTCCTGTTAATCTTTCACGTTGATGTGAATTACCACCTTGGCTTTCTGCGGGTCGTTGGTGATGAGCAGAATACGTGGCTTCGATTTCACGTTACGCAGCATTTTCCTGATGGCGGTAACCTTCAGCTTGGCAGTCTCACCCGGTTCAATCTTAGTCTTGTTGAGAGAAACTTCTATTCCCGTGGTGAACATTTGTATGCTGCGAATTTCGAGCGTGGAGCGGCCCTTGTTGGTGATGTCTACTTCGCCTTTCAGCTTTTTCTTGCTGTTGAAGGAACCGAGGTCGAGAACTTCAGTAGTGAACTGCGCCTTAGGTGCCAGTTGCAGTTGTGTCTCCGTCAGGTTTTCAAAGTTAGGGAGCAGTACGGCAGAGACGTTAATTTCCTTGTCGTTCGAGACTTTGTCGCCCGGGAACATTCCGAGGTAGACAGTGGTCTGTGTCAGTCCCATGTCGCGTAAGTGATGGGGCAGGAGCTTCAGCGTGACCACTCCTCCGTGACCTGGTGCGATGCGCGAGGGTGACACTTCAGCGTCGAGATATTTAGGCAAGTGCATTACTACAGGCTCCACGGTCTCAGACGTCGGGTTGTAAATGTGGATGCGCTTGTAGGGCCGGTCTGACCGGTTCACGTCATCAAACTCAACCTCCGTGTCTTCGGCTTTCAGGTTGCCTAATGTCTCGGGATATTCTCCTTGGAAATCCACTATTTCATCTACCACCACGCCGCGCAGGGTAAGGGTGAGGGGCTCTTCGGAACCGTTGCTGTAGATGTCGGCTAGTTTAGTGAAGTGGCCCATGGTCTTGGCATCGTAAGTGATGCTGACCTTGAAGTCTGCACCAGCCGGAATGGCTCCCTTGGGATAGTCTACGTTCGTGCAGCCGCAACTGGTGCGCACGTTGGAGATGACGAGGGGTTGTCGTCCGTCGTTGGTGAGTTCAAACTGGGCTGTGACGGGCTGCCGGTAGACCACCTGTCCACAGTCTATCAAGGGCTTGTCTGTACTGATGCGCTGTGCTCCAGCCGAAGCTGCGGCCAGCAACAATATCGCAGAGATGAAGTTTCGCTTGTTCATGTCTTTCTTATTCTTTTTTATTTACTCACTCGGAGGGTATAGGCGGCCTCATTGCCGGAGAAGGCAGGACTGTATGCACACTGTGCGGTACAGATGCCGCTCTGGAACGTGCCCTCACGGTCTATGTAATAGTCGGTTTCCACTATGGTCTTGCCCTTTGGCAGTCGGTCGAAGTAGTAGTTCGTGACATTATCCTGTGGTGCGAGATAGTAGCCCCATCGGTAGCCGCTGACCTGGCTGGCAGGCTCAAGACAGGCGGCGCGTTTGTCCTGAACCTGCACGAAGTCATAGTCCCGGTCTGCTGTGAGGGTGATTCTCACACGCACTTTCTGTCCTGTGGTGAGTCCCGTTTTGTTGATGTTGATGGCCTTCCCGGTCTTCGGGTCAAATATCTGGCGGCTGACGCCGATTCCCGAGGTCGTGGTCTTCACCTCAGAAGACGGCTGCCAGAACTGTGCATAGACAGCTCCCCATGAGGTGCCCTGCGAGGTCTTGTCGATGGTGAGCGTTGAAGCCCCGTCTTGCTGCATGGAGGTCTTCACATAGCCCATACCTGCCGATGCGGGCAACTGCAGGGCTTTTCCGTCAATGCTGATACGAGCCTGCTGGTCCTGTGCCAGCAGAGACATATCTGCCTTTCCGTTGTTGTCGGAGAGGAAGGCGTAGACGGCATTCACGGTATTGACAGGAGTGTCCCACGACTGCGTTCGCTTCTCTTGAAGCAGCCAGCGCTGCATCTGCTCTACGGTGATCTTGTCTGATGGCGTGAGCTTGCGAAGTGCTTCGATGGCAGCCACCTGGGTGGGGATGCGGTAATCGAACCAGCTGTAAAGAGCTTTTTGCGTATCGAAGTAGCGGCCGGTTTCCTCGCGGTAGACAGTGTACTCGCGCAGACTCTGCAGATAGCGGCTTGCCGTCTGCTGCTTACCGTAATGACTGAGAATGATGGCAGAATTGGCCTTGCCGTAGATGGTGAGGGCCGTCGGCAGTTTGTCGAGCAGATCTACGAGATAATTGATGTCGGCAGAAGCCTTGCGGTTTGTGAGGGCAGCTGTATAGAGATACTGACATGCCAGTTCTGAGGGATGAAGTTGTCTGGCACCCTCGCGTTCCGCTTTCTTCAGTCTGACGACTTCTTCGCTCATCCGGCGGTCGAGGTAACTCATGGCCTTGGAGAGCATATTTGTCAGGGTAGCGTTCAGATGTCCTCCCAGTGTCTGGAGACGGGCCAGGGTGGTGGCTACAGAGGAAGTGATGTAAGGACTGCCGCTCATGCCCGGCCACCAGCTGAACGAACCGTCAGGATTCTGAAGTGCCTGCAGTTTCTGCGTACACGTCGTGTTGCGATAGTCGATGTTCGAACTGTTCAGGAAATCCACAAGGTGTCTTCTGTTGTCTGTCTCGTTGTCTGCGTCGGCTATCCAGGGCGTTTCGGAAAGTACGAGGTCCTTCAGTTCCTCGTTTTTCTGCAGTTCGCTGGTGAGCGAGGTCTGCGTCCCTGTTTCCTGCTGCCAGGCTTTCAGTGTCTGGGCAATACGGGGCGATGAGGTCAGTATTTGTGCGCCGATGGTGTTGGCATAGATGGCTGTGGCGAGCGAGATGGCATTCTTCTCGTTGGGGGTGGCCACGGAAGGCAGTGCCTGTACCATGAGCCAGGCGGGTGTATTGGCGTATTCCACCGTCAGACGGTTGCTCTTGTCGGAGACGGGGAAGAGTTGTGTGAGGTCTATTTTCACGGTTCCGGCTTCGTGTTGGGTGATGGGACGTGTCACGGTGACGCGTTCTCTGTCGGGCAGAAGCGGCAGCCAGTGCTGTTCACCGTCGCTGAATCCGCGACCTTCTGCAGTGGCCCGTACTATATATAAGCAGGTCTCGTCGCTGAGGCCGTTCAGCTTCTTTGCATCCACCTCCAGTCGTACATTGGCTGTAGTTCCCTTGTCGGCAGAGAAAGGCTGCGACATTTCCAGCACGGTCTTGTCGGTTGTGGGGTCGATAAATGTGAGGCGTGCGGTTCCGTTAATGCGTTTTTCCGAAGTGTTGGCTATGCGGAGCATCACTACGGACTGGTCACCCTGTCGGATGAAGCGGGGCAGATTGGGCGTTACCATGACGGTCTTCTGTGCCACGGCGTCGCTTTCCAGCATGCCGTAACGCATCTGCTGGTCATGAGCAAGTGCCATGAAGTGCCATGTGGTGACGCTCTGTGGCAGTGTGAACCGGATATCTGCGCTTCCGTCTTCCTCACTGAGCAGTTGGGGATAGAAGAAGGCACACTCCTCAAGATTCTCGCGGAGCGATGCCGAGGTGTTGTCCGGTTGACTGTCTTTCGTGTCGGCAATTCCCACTGCGGCACTTTCCTCTGCTGCTCCCGCCTGTTTCTCCATGACATTGGCGCCTCGGATTCTTATTCCTCCATTGCTCTTGGCCATGGCCCTTGTAGGAACGGCTGCATCCATCATCATGACCTGAGGTCTGAGGATGCCGTTACCCAGCATTCGGGTGGAAGTGTAGGCCAGTCCGTCAAAGAGACTGGGGTCGAAATGTGCGATTTGCAGTTCGCGTTCCGTCAGCGACCTGTAGTCTTGGAAGCCGTAGAGTCCCAGGGCTGCGTTGCTGCCGCCGCGCCATGCGATGGAGGGCAGGGGCAGATACCACTGATAGCCGAATCTCCATTTGTGTTTCAGAATCTTGTCGAGACTCTTGTCGTACATGGCAGCCAGGAGCTGTGCCTGTGCAGGCTTGCCCTTAGGAGTGGCGATGTTCAGGGTCCAGGTCTCTTTCTGACCCGGCGTGAGGCGGTCGCGGAAGGTTTTCCATGTCAGCAGCAGACGATTGTCGGGGGTGGGGCGTTTGAGCCGGATTTCGTGTTGGTAGAGATGGCCGTTGCGCACCCATGCCAGGGCGATGACGATGCCGTTGCCGTATTTTGACTTGTATTCTATTTTATGTGTCTCCACCTCGTTTGACAGGGTGTGATGGCCTCGCCCGATTACCTGGTCTTCTGCCATGACGGTATAGAAGATGTTGACATCCTTGTCGGAGGAACCTATCTGGAGATAAACGGGCTGGTCGTTGGTGCTGAATTCGTTGGCTGAGAGATAGAACCAGTCGTGAGTTTCCACGGCAGGTTTCTTGTCGGAGAGCGAGAACACGATGACTTCTTTCTTCAGTGTGTCCTGTCCGCAGACAGCCTCTAAGAGATGTCGCCCGGAGGTCCATTTGCGGGCAATGTTCACGGGCTTGTTGGCTGGAGCCTGCTGCCATTCCTCTGCATCGAACCGATAGCGCACGCTGCCCTCAATCTGTTCGCCGTTGAGGTTGGTACGCCGGAAGGTCATGGTGGTCAGACTGTCCCGCAGTGCTTTGTCGGGAAGGTCTGTGCGAAATACGGTAGACCGGTTGCCGAGCATCAGTGAGGTGTAGCATTCCTGGCTTTCACCGGCAGCGTCAGTCACCTGTGCGCGGATGTCAAAGCGATAGGAGAGGGGGCGTGAGGGGTCGGCATCGTCGGGGAAGAGCATGGGTACGGAGAGCGTAAAGCGACCCTGATCGTCGGTTGTCACGGAGTCGCTCAATACCTCTGTGGCGTTGTCGGAGGGCAGTCTGTAAATCCAGTAGCTGCTGCTGCGTGTCACGGTGTAGTGCACCTTGGCTCCCTGTACAGCCACGCCGGAGAATGTGGCAGCCTTGCCTTGCAGCCGAATGGTGTCGCCGTTCTGATACGACTGCTTGTATTTCTCTATTTCTGCCTGGAAGGTGGGACGGCGGTATTGCTCCACGTTGAACCATGTGGCGGCCTCATTGGTCACGATGGTGAATCGACCGGTGAGACCCGACTGTGGCAGCGTAAAGTCGGCGGCGGCAGTGCCGTAGCTGTCGGTGATAACCTCGCGGCTCTCCACTTCCTTGTTGTTGGCGTCGCGGAGCGTCAGCTTTACTTTCTTTCCGGCAAACGGCTCTGCGGTCAATTGTCCCAAGTTCTGGCGGAAGGCGATGAGAGCGGCGTGGACGGTCTGTCCCGGCCGGTAGATAGAGCGGTCGGTAAAGAGGTTGAGACGAGAGATGATGTTGTCCTTGTCGTTGCTGCGAGAGCCGTTGTAATAGAATTGCCCCCAGTAGTTGAACTCGCCGCAGGCCTTGTCCTCGTCCGTGTAAACATAGATGCTGGCGTTCCTGTTCTGTTGTTGCCGGTAGGTGGCTTCACCGTTCTTGTCGGTGACGAGGTTCACCTGACTGTCCGCTTCGTTGTCGTAGCGTGAGGTGAGGGTCAGTCGCACATGTGCTCCCGCTACAGGCTTTCCTTCGGTGGCGTTCACCACTACAATACGGTCTTGATTGTCGGGCAGACTCTGATGGAATACGTAGAGATTGCTTACCCGGAGCAAGGCGCGTTGGGGCTTGATGTCATTGAGATCGGTGGTGGCTTCCAGCAGATATACTCCTACGGGCAGTCCTTCGAGGGTGATAGAGTCGGTGTTTTCCTTCCAGACAGGCTGACCGATGTATCGGCGCGAAATAGTCTGTACCGTTCCGGGGAATATCAGTTGTTGCAATCGGGCATAGTCCTGGGGATTGTTGGGGTCGAGCTTTGTATCGCCGTTTACGTTGAGGCGATAGACGTTGAGATCAAGCTGACCGATGTTGCGCACCTGGTTCACGCGAAGCATACGCGGTTTATCGGGCAGCAGCATCATGTCGCCGATGTTGATGTTGAAGGTGGGACGCTGCAGTTCACTCTGGGCGTTGCGCAGGATGTTCATTCTGGGCCATGCTCCCCACCGGCTCAGAGCATAGTTGATGAAGTTGTAGCGTTGTTCTGCAGTAAAGTCGTTGGCCTGGCTGATGCACTGGTAGTGCTCGATGGCAAGTTCGCCGGCCTCTCGCAGATCGCCGTAGACCGTGATGAGAGAGTCCACGTGTTGAAGATATTTTGATTTCCGGCAGTAAGCCACATCTTTCGTACAACTGTTTCTGAGCAGTTGCAGGGCGGTAATGCAGGCGGCAGCGCGGTTACCGTGTGAACTGTAATAGTCGTATAGCGTCTTGTAGTCCGCGGCTTCGAATCCCAGTACGTGCAGCAGGTCCCCGTAGAAGATGTCGCTGTCGATTCCTCCTGTCACGGCAGGTTCGTAGTCGCGGCATTTCTGCTGCGCGAGGAGGTCGGGACGTTCAAGCGACTTGCGATACCATTCGCGGCTTTTTTCTTCCATGGCCTTGTCTCCGTAGGCGCGGAGCTGATAGATTTTACCCAGCACAGATTGATAGACAGCTTTCAGGGGCACAGAATGAGCGTTTTTCTCCTGCTGTTCCAGTCGGGCTATCTCCACGTCGGCGGAGTCGGGTGAGACAGTCGTCTGCACAGAAGCTCTCATCAGTTGAGCCTTGAGCAACTGACCGAAGTCTGCGTCGGCTTTGGCTTTATGGGTAATTTTGTCCAACCATTTCAGTTGCGTCTGCGGCAGATCTTTCTCTGCAGCGTCGTTCACCCGCTTCCAGAGAGTGTTGTAGGTTTGTGCGGACGAGGCGAGTGTTCCGAGTAACAAGAGTAGTAGGAAAATCGGTTTTTTCATATCCTTAGAAAGTTTGAGGGGTGCTTACTGTGTGACTGGTTCTACTTGCAAAGTTAGGCAAAAATAAGATGAAGTAGAAAGTTTTGTTCCTTTATTTTCTATTTTTTTGATTTGTAGAAGTCGATTTGTTAGGCTAAAAATGTAACAGCATAGTTCCTTAGGTGCATTCTTAAGTAACTCAACTTTCGCAAATAACA
>JBMNUW010000125.1:0-9601 GCA_050946475.1 Prevotella sp. | reverse complement strand
AGAATTTAAACACAACTCTATAAAAACTTATTATGAATACCTGATTACGGATTGCTGTCTCAAGCAAACAATTTCAAGCTCAACGTCTACAATATACTAAATTGAGTAACACAAGGAAGCTGCATGCGAAAATTTACCAGCAAAAAGCCAAATACTCAGGCTATCGATTTTTTAAGTAAAAAACTTGTTTATGTCTAGGAAATGTCTTATCTTTGTCCCAATAAAACAAGGATTATTTTTTAAGAATATCAATTAATTTTAATGGCAGTCGATAAAACAACCACAACAGCGGCTAGGACGAAGAAGCGCACCAAAGCCACGGGAAAAGGAAAGAAGCGTGACATCAAACGCGATATCCCCACCGACCTGATTCCCATAGAGGAGGAGACGTGGCTGCTCCAGCCTATTGCTGTAACGATGATGCGGCACGACTACTCATTGATTCAAATTCGAATACTGGTTTCCATCGTAGAATTCATGCAAAACAAGTTGCATAAAATTCTCAATAAGGAGAAAATGGAACCCGAAATATTTTCCGACGCGGAGCTCGACAATGATGGACGTCTGGAAATCAAGACCGTGTTCAAAACCCTTGGCATTGACCCCAACCATTATCCACAGTTAAGGCAAAGTATGAAAATGCTTGCCGCCATTCCTGTGGAGATTCCCTATAAGACAAAGGATGGACGCAGCTACCAAAAAGTGACCAATCTATGCGACGTATATATTCCAGATGACCCTGGCATATATGAAAAATACGCCATCCTCAAGATAGATCGCACCGTTGCAAAACGTCTTGTATCTCTCGACTTGGGGTATCACCGCCTTGGCAAACAAATTGTCTTTGCCTGCCGCAACAGATACACACAACGCATCTATATGTTCATTGAGAGCTGGCTAGATAAGGGTGGAACAGTTATCGAGACCCTTGAATTCAGAAAGATGCTGAGACTAGAAAACAATTATCACAAATTCAGCGACTTCGCACGCCGAGTGCTCGAGCCGGCAAAAGAAGAGCTACGGTCACTCGCCGAAAACGGATTCTGCGACTGTTATTTTGACTACGACAAGCGTTACAATAACGGTCAGCGTGGAGGAGAGCCCGACGATCTTGTATTCCATATCTTCCGCCCAAAGACGAAACTCAGTCAGAACCTGCAGAAAATCTCTGAAATGCAACGGCAACAGTTCTCAAATATGCTCGTTCGCTACTTCAACTTCGACAAGACGGTCGCTGACAAACTCAGTGCCCGCATTAATTCATTCAATTATCAAGATGCAGTAGGCAAGCTTGTCGATCTCACACAACGTCTCAAAAGCGACATGACAGTGCATAATCGGGCCGCTTACGTTTATCGGGCACTCGACAATCTGTTCTCTTCGAAAGAAAAGGCATTTGCGGAATGAAGCGTAGAATAGCCCCAAAAAGAAAAGAGCTGAAATAAAAGAAAATAATCGTAACACCAATAAGAACTACAAATATCACTATAAAATAACATCATAAAAAATGAGATCAAGAACTTCCGACTGGTTTGAGACAAAAATTCGTTACGACAAAACGATGGAAGACGGCATGCAGAAAGCCGTGACAGAGCTCTATGTCATTGACGCCTTGACCTTCAGTGAGGCTGAGACACAGATTATCGATGAAATGTCGGCTTATATCAGCGGCGAATTCAAGATAACGGGCATCAGTCCCGCATCCTATCATGAAGTGTTTTTCAGCGAGAGTGAAAACGATGACAGATGGTACAAGGCTAAATTGCAATTCATAACCCTCGATGAAAAGACACAGAAAGAGAAGCGAGCTAACGTAAATTATCTCGTACAAGCCGGCTCACTCCAGAAAGCTGTAAAAAACATCGAGGAGGTGATGGGGGGCACAAGCATCGACTATGTCATCGCATCTCTCACAGAAACACACATTATGGATGTCTTTGAACACCGCACACCTGTCAAGAAAGAAAGTCCTGACGATGCGCCCGAATACGAGCAGAACAAAAAGGAGGGTAAATAATGGAAGTCGACGTAGCGGGAAATCTTAAAAAGGTGCTGAGCGAGCTACCCAAAGGCGTGCGTCTGGTAGCCATCAGCAAGTTCCATCCCAACGAATACATTCAAGCCGCCTACGATGCCGGTCAGCGTATATTCGGCGAAAGCCATGAGCAGGAACTGGCTCAGAAAGTCGAGACTCTGCCTAAGGACATTGAATGGCACTTCATCGGCCATCTTCAGACCAACAAGGTGAAATACATCGCACCTTACATCAGTATGATAGAGGCTGTGGACAGTTTTAAACTGCTTCGGGAAATCAACAAACAAGCCGCAAAGAACAACCGCGTAATCGACGTACTTTTGGAGCTCCATATTGCCGAGGAGGAAACTAAATACGGCTTCACCCTTGACGCCTGCCGAGAAATGCTCGAAGCCGGAGAATGGCGACAGCTCAATAACGTACGTATCTGCGGACTGATGATGATGGCCAGTAATGTGCCCGACGAAAATCAGATAGCTTCAGAGATGAATAAGGCTGCCGATTTCTTCGATGAGCTGAAAGCACGATATTTTGCTGATGATGATGCATTTAAAGAGCGTTCTTGGGGCATGAGCCACGACTACAAGATTGCCGTGAAATGCCGTTCGACCATTGTCAGGGTTGGCACTTTCATCTTTGGGCCACGTGTCTATTGAAAAGAAGTTCGACCAATGGAACGGGTCGGTAGAAAAATCGTTCAAAGAATCTGCTGAAAACCGGTCTAAAAATAGAACGGCTGAAAAAAGTTCAGTCAAACGGTTTTGGCAAACGGTTTAATTATCTAAGCGTTCACATAATTAGCAGGAAGGAAATGGAAAGACAGCAAGAAGCTCACAAATTGCTCGACACTTACATTGAGGCCTCCCGAAAAAGGAAGACCCCAGAACGCTATGCCATCCTTGACGCGGTGTTGACATTCGAAGGGCACTTTACTGTGGACGAGTTGAGCCATGTCCTGGAACAGAAGAAATTTTTTGTCAGCCGGGCTACACTCTATAATACCCTACGACTCTTCCTGAAAATTAATCTTGTCGTACGTCATCGTCTGGCGGATAAAACCACCTACGAATATGTATCGAGACAATTAAACCACTGTCATCAAATCTGTACCATGTGCGGAAAGGTGACGGAAGTAAATTTGCCTGAAGTGGACGAAACCGTAAAAAACGCCCCTTTGCGCCGCTTCCGAAAAGAAAACTATTCTCTCTATATCTATGGCATTTGCAGTTCATGTGCTGCAAGACTCTCACGTATGAAAAAGACAGAATAGGGAAAGAAAAGAGGATGATGAAGATTGAAATAAGTCAAACATTAACAATAGTTTAGACACAATGAATAAAGGTAAAGTAGATGTTCTGCTGGGTTTACAGTGGGGCGATGAAGGTAAAGGAAAAGTGGTAGATGTATTGACTCCCAAATACGACGTGGTGGCACGTTTCCAAGGTGGTCCCAATGCAGGCCACACCTTGGAATTTGAGGGACAGAAATATGTGCTTCGCAGCATTCCTTCCGGCATTTTCCAAGGAGGAAAGGTGAACATCATTGGCAACGGAGTTGTGTTGGCTCCAGACCTCTTCATGGAAGAGGCTCGCGAACTGGAGAAAAGTGGACACGAACTGCGCTCCAGGCTACACATTTCCAAGAAGGCTCATCTGATTATGCCCACTCACCGACTGCTTGACAAGGCCATAGAGGCAGCCAAAGGAAAGAACAAAGTGGGAACCACTGGCAAGGGTATAGGCCCTACTTATACTGACAAGGTTAGCCGCAATGGTCTACGAGTTGGAGATATTCTTGAGAACTTTCCCGAAAAATATGCCGCTCACAAGGCTAGACATCTACGTATGCTCAAATCACTTGGCTGGAACGACTTCTCCGGACTAGAAGATACAGAACGTAAATGGATGGAGGGAGTGGAATATCTTCGCCAATTCCATATCGTTGATAGCGAATTCGAAGTGGCACGTATGCTACGCGAAGGCAAGTCTATTCTTTGCGAAGGTGCCCAAGGCACCATGCTAGACGTAGATTTCGGCAGCTATCCCTTTGTGACATCGAGCAACACTATATGCGCAGGCGCCTGCGTGGGACTGGGTGTAGGTCCGAACAAGATTGGCAATGTCTATGGCATCATGAAAGCTTATTGTACCCGTGTAGGAGCCGGTCCTTTCCCCACCGAGCTCTTCGATGAAACTGGCAAAAAAATCCGCGACTTAGGACACGAATATGGTGCTGTTACAGGTCGTGAACGCCGATGCGGATGGATTGACCTCGTACAGCTGCGCTACAGTATTATGGTAGACGGCGTTACACAGTTAATCATGATGAAGAGCGACGTCCTCGACGGTTTTGATACTGTAAAAGCTTGCGTAGCTTACGAATTACCGGACGGCACCACGACACGGGATTTCCCCTATGAAATAGATAACGTGAAACCCGTATACAAAGAGCTGCCCGGATGGAAAGCAGACATGACAAAGTTTACTTCCGAAAATCAATTCCCAAAAGAATTCCGCGATTATATTAATTTCCTTGAAACTGAACTGGAAACTCCCATTAAAATTATCTCCATCGGCCCGGACCGAGAACAGACAATCGTGAGAGAATAAAGAAGAAGAAAGAAACTAGAAAACAACACATAACAACTATAATCAATTATGGCTAACAAACCGTCCATTCCAAAAGGTACGAGAGATTTCGGACCTGAGGAAATGGCTAAGCGAAATTACATATTCAACACCATCAAGGAAGTCTATGCCCTCTATGGCTTCAGGCAAATCGAGACACCAGCTATGGAGACACTCCACACACTGATGGGTAAATACGGAGAAGAGGGCGACAAGCTACTCTTCAAGGTTCTCAACTCCGGCGACTACATGAGTAAGGTTACCGATGAAGAACTGCGCGACCGTAATAGTCTTCATCTTGCCTCCAAACTCTGTGAAAAGGGATTAAGGTATGACTTGACAGTTCCCTTTGCACGCTATGTGGTGATGCATCGTGATGAGCTCCAACTGCCATTCAAGCGCTATCAGATTCAGCCTGTATGGCGAGCCGACCGTCCTCAGCGAGGTCGTTATCGTGAATTCTATCAATGCGATGCAGACATAGTGGGGTCTGATTCGTTACTCAACGAAGTGGAATTAATGCAGATCGTCGACACCGTCTTCCAGCGACTGGGAGTGCGCGTGCAAATCAAGATTAATAACCGCAAGATTCTCTCCGGAATCGCCGAGGTCATAGGCGAAGCTGATAAAATCGTAGACATCACCGTTGCAATTGACAAACTCGACAAGATTGGAATTGATAATGTCAATGAAGAGCTACGCAACGACGGCATCAGCGAAGATGCCATTGCTAAACTCCAACCCATCATATCACTCCAAGGCTCTAACAACGAAAAACTAGCTGTTATTGCTGATGTGTTAAAGGAGTCGGAAACAGGTCTGAAGGGAGTTGAAGAAACACGCTTCATCCTTGATACACTGAAAACTGTAGGATTGAAAAACGAAGTTCAACTTGATCTCACTTTGGCCAGAGGCCTCAATTATTACACTGGTGCAATTTTTGAAGTGAAGGCGCTCGACACTCCCATGGGTTCCATCACAGGCGGTGGTCGCTACGATAACCTAACTGGCATTTTCGGTATGCCCGGGCTGTCTGGTGTTGGCATTTCTTTTGGTGCAGACCGAATTTACGACGTATTGAACGCACTCGATCTATATCCCAAAGAGGCTGTTTCAACCACTCAACTACTCTTCATCAACTTCGGTGAAAAAGAAACCGAATACTGTCTTCCCATCGCGGCAAAGGCTCGTAAAGCCGGTATTCGAACTGAAGTATATCCCGATAAGGCAAAGATGAAGAAACAAATGAGCTATGCTAACGCAAGAAACATAACGTACGTAGCTTTGGCTGGCGAAAACGAGATTGCTGAAGGAAAAATCACGCTCAAGAATATGGCAACGGGAGAGCAACGTCTAGTCACTCCCGAGGAATTGATTGACCAGGTGAAATAAACTATCAAAAAGGACGGGTGCCACATAGAACTGATAAACGAATAATGGGACACCTGTCCTTTTTGATAGTTTTGTTTTAACCACACTGACCAAGTATTTTTCTATTACTTGATAAACTACAAAACAACTAATTGACAAGCTACAAACAACTAATTATATGAAAAAACGAACTTACATCATCCCCTTTCTCTTCATCCTATGCTTTCTGTTGACTGGTTCCACAAAACAAGTGACATTATTTATTATAGGTGACTCCACTGCCGCCGAGAAAGACCATCCGGAAACGAATCCAGAAAGGGGCTGGGGCATGGTACTCCAAGGGTTCTTCGACAAAAATGTAAGAGTTGAAAATCATGCTGTAAATGGACGCTCTTCAAAAAGTTTCATACTGGAGGGACGTTGGCAAAAAGTGCTGGAACGTATCAAACCTGGTGATTACGTCATCATTCAGTTCGGTCACAATGATGAAAAATCCGGGGAACGCCGACACACTGACCCAGGTTCCACTTTTGATGCTAATCTCGAACGGTACGTCAACGAGACACGTGCTCATGGGGGCATTCCAGTGCTTATGAGCTGCGTGGTACGACGCAATTTTTTCAAACAACCAAACGATAGTACGGATGATGAATCGCTCAGATTGACGAGTTATGCTGGCGAAAAGGTTAACTCTGATACTTTGGTAGACACCCACGGAGCTTATAAAGATGTGCCTGCAAAAGTCGCAAGGGAATTAGACGTCTACTACGTAGATGCCAACAAGATCACACACGATTTGGAACAAGGGCTCGGAGTAGAGGGCTCTCGAAAACTCCACATGTGGTTCAAGCCTGGCGAGGTGCCATCCATCCCAAAAGGCCGACAAGACAATACACATTACAATGTAAACGGTGCACGAATTGTAGCCGGACTTCTCGCTGACGCTCTCGGAGAAGAAATCCCAGCTTTGAGAAACCATATCGTGCACTACGATTACGTCGTTTCAAAACATGGACGTGGTAATTTCTTCACGTTACAGGAAGCTGTGGATGCCGTTCCCAATGGAGAAAAGGAAATCATATATGTAGTGGACGGACAATGGAAGCGCCCTAAGTGGAACCATAAAGTAAAGAAAATCAAGCTCCGCTGTTTCAGCGATGCTGTAATCGAATAAACATTTTCGTGTACCTTACATAACTTCTAAAAGTGCACTGCTCACTATTCTTTTATAACGATTATCTCATTTATAAGTTCCTCAAATTCAATACATTGTTATATCAATCTACCATAATGAATGAGACAACAATAATCCAGGATAAGCTATGTCAAACTTTCGAATTTCGACACCAAAGGTTTAAAGTTTGAAAAAAATCCATTATTTATTTTGTTAGAAAAATAATAATCATTATATTTGCACACAGATTTACAAACATTACAGAATACGAGATGAAACAACAATCTTACAAACGATTAGTCGAAGCAGGCATAAGACCTTCCGTCCAGCGATTAGCCATTATGGACTATTTGCTGACGCATCGCACCCACCCCACCATCGACGAAGTCTATTCTGGACTTATTGACAAAGTGCCTACCCTTAGCCGCACCACAGTCTATAATACTCTACGATTGTTCTCAGAACATAATGCTGCACAGATGATCACCATTGATGACCACCACGTTTGCTACGACGGCGATACCCATCCACACGTACATTTTCTCTGTCGTAAATGCGGACGAGTTTTCGACCTTTTCAATGAGACAGCACCTGAAATGACTAAATCGAGGGTTATCGACGGACACATTGTTGACGAGGCACAACTCTATTACAAAGGTATCTGTAGAGACTGTGCCTGCAAGGAAAATCATTAAATTTCACTTTCCCCCTTAGACACGAATATTGATACATTAATAAGAAGTCTAGATATAAAAATACAAATATTCTGCTATTAACACAGATATACTAATTGTACAACTAAAAAACAAAACATTATGAAGAAGAAATTTATTTGCAGCGTTTGCGGTCACATTTTTGAGAGCGCCGAGGCAAATCCTGTATGCCCTGTATGCCATGCTAGTGGTGACAAGATCAAGGAATATGTTGAGCCTAAAGACAACGATTACAACTTTGCAACCGTGCACACCTTAGGCATTGCTTATACTGACAAAGTGAGCGATGAACTCATTCAGCATTGCAAAGACACCTTTGCGGGCGAGTGCAGCGAAGTTGGAATGTATCTGGCAATGGCACGTCAGGCTGACCGTGAGGGATATCCCGAGGTTGCACGTGCTTTTGAACACTATGCATACGAAGAAGCTAACCATGCCAGCCGTTATGCCGAATTACTTGGCGAGGTTCTGAAAGATACCAAGACAAACCTTGAGATGCGCATTGCTGCAGAGCGTGGTGCTTGCGAAGAAAAATTTGAAATGGCTAAACTGGCCAAGAAGGAAGGTTCTGACGCTCTCCACGATACCATTCACGAGATGGCAAAGGACGAAGCTCGTCATGCAGCTGGCTTCACTGGTCTATACAACCGTTTGTTCAAAAATAAGTAAGTTACGTTTTTTCCATACAGAAGAGAGTCGGAGTCCCCATGGACGAAGGCTCTCTTTTTTATTTATATATCAACATATCCCCTCAACTAACCACCTTAAATATTATCTTTCAGATACTGATTTATTATGTATTATACCATGAATTCACCTCTCGAAAACCTATAGGTTAGTTTACTTATTACATGGTTAATAATAATAAGTGTCACCACCTGTTCTCTATAAGCTCTATACTTTGATTTAATAGAATCTTTGCCTTAAATATGCGAAGATTTTTAGTCAGTAATGAATACAACTCAACAAAACTATATTCAAATACTTCAGTGTATGAAGTAATCCTAGAGATACACATAAAGTCTCGCCTATCATATCCATAAAATTTCATGGACCTTTTCACCAAGGAAAGAAGCCACTTCAATAATCATTAAAATACATTATCCGCTTACAGCTTATTGAATAATTATTAAAATCGAACTGTACGTCACGATAATCGGCTTTTTATCATTAACTTTGCGAGAAAATACAAAGGAGCAAATAACAATGACACAACAACAATCACAGCTTATAGCCGCTGCTATTGAATATGACAGAGGAGACGCTCGACGCATACAGCACTTCATGAAAGTGTACGGTTTTGCCACGACAATCGCCACTTTAGAACAATTAGACAGTCAAACCACCTTTATCTTGGAAACGGCTGCCATACTCCATGACATCGGCATTCATGAGGCCGAGCACAAATATGGAAAGTGCAGCGGGCCCTATCAAGAAAAGGAAGGTCCCGCTGTGGCTCGAGAAATCATGATGTCGATTAGTGGCTACAACCAAGAGACAATAGAACGGGTAGAATGGCTGATTGCTCACCATCATCATGTGAATGACATCCACGACATCGACCATCAAATACTTGTGGAAGCCGACTATCTTGTGAACATTTATGAAGATGAACTGTCCGCCTCAGCTATCGACAATGTTCGCACTAAAGTTTTTCGGACAAATGCTGGATTAAAATTGC
>JBMNUW010000124.1:0-9668 GCA_050946475.1 Prevotella sp. | reverse complement strand
AGAATTATGCATTACTCCTTTGGTAGCATGACGACGCTAACCTTGTTAGCCTGCTGCAGGAAGTCCTTGACGAAGGCGGAGATGGTGGCAGGGGTCTGAGCCTCTACGATGACCTTGTAGTCAGTGTGATTGTCAACGCCGAGGGTGTTGTAGCTGTCGATGACATTCATCCAGTAGCCGTTGGTCTTCACTGCGGTGTCAATCTGCTTGAGCATGAGCGTCTTCGTCTTGTCCACCATTTCCTTGTCGCAGGTCTTTGCAAGTTCTGTCACAGCCTCGTTCATGATTTTCAGGGCGATGTCTTTCTTTTCGGGCTTCATGGGGCAGTAGCCGAGAAGCTGTGTAACATGGTAGCCGTCGTCGGCGAGAGAAGCACCGGCCTGTGCACCGCAGGTGTAGGCAGCAGAGGCTTCCTCACGTATCTGCTTGAGATAAATCATTGAGAGCACCTGTCCGGCGATAGAAGCCTTGACGCTGTTTTCGAGCGAGTAGGGCATCTTCTTGTTTATCCAGATGATGTAAGCGTTGGCCTTTGGAGTCTCCATCTTCCGTGTGAAGGTGTTGTCGAAGTTGGTGTCACGCAGCTGTGACTGACGGGTTGCCTTCACTGGCTTTACCTTTGCGGGCAGGGCACCGAGATACTGGCAGATGAGAGGACGGATGGTGGAATCGTTGAAGTTACCCACGATTTCGAAGGTCCATCCCTGAGCCGTAGCGGTGCGCTCCTTGGCCATCTGCAGGATGCGGTCGTAGTTGATGTTGTCCACATCAGCGAGCTTCATAGGCTGCTGACGCCATCCATGACCGTAGAGGGCGAAGGTGAGCGAGTCGTTGAGAGCTGTCTCAGGTGAGAGCTCACGGTTCTTCAAGCTCACACGGTACTGGTTGAGAAGGTTGTTGAAGGAGTCGGAATCCTTGTTGATGTTGGTGAAATAGAGATACACCATCTGCAGCATGGTCTCCACATCCTTAGGCGTTGACGAACCGCTGATGCTGGTGTGACGCTCGCTCATGGTGAGGTTGGCGTTGGCAATCTTTCCGGCGAGAGCCTTCTGAAGTTCTGTACTGGAGAAGTCGCCCAGGCCGCTGATGCCGATTACATCGTCGAAGGCACTGATGTTGGCGAAGTCTTTCTGTCCGTAGAGAGCAGAACCACCCTCGCCGAAGCCGCTTAGGAGCACCTGGTCTTTCTTATAGTCGGTCTTCTTGAGCAACACTTTCACGCCGTTGCTGAGAGTGAGAATCTGATAGTCGAACTTCTTGCTCTTCTCCTCTTTCTTAATCTTTCCAGCCTTAGGCATGGTCTTGATGAGCGGTTCGTTCTTCACGTTGTCCACGTAAGCCTCAATCTTCTCGGCACGTGCCTCGCTGATGGCGTTGAGCAGTTGATCCTTGGTAGGATAGACATTGCCCTCCTTCTCATTGTTGAAGCTGATGATAACGAGGTTCGTATCGTTCTTTGTGACAAGCTCAGGCAGAACCTGGTTGATAGCTTCGAGCGGAATGTTTGGCGCAATCTGCTTCATCATGTTGTAAGTGTAGTCGATGCTGGGCATAGGCTCATTGGTGAGGAAATGGCCCAGGCACTCCTGATAGAACTGCGCATTGAAGCGTTTGTCCTTGTTGCTGTACATCTTGTCGAGAGAGCTGAGGAAATCGGCTTGATAACGCTTGTACTCGGTGGGAGTGAAGCCAAATTCAGCAGCGCGTCGTGCCTCCACGAAGGCAGCCTTGAGCGCGGCAGATGTCTGTGAAGGATCTTTCGGAACGACATCCATTTCGAAGGCATCCTTGGTCTTGGAGAAGAGATAAGTACCATCGCCGGCCTGTGCGCCTACGAAGGGACAACTGCTCTTCTGCGAGGCTTCGGTGAGACGGTTGTTAAGCATGGACATGGCTGCGCCGATGGCATAGTTCTGAATGAGATAAGGCAGAGTCTGTTTCAGACTGTCGGGGAATACGTCGTGCTTGATAAAGAACATCACGTTACTCTGCTTGAACTCCTTGTCTTTGTCAATCACCACAATAGGCTGTGCATTGTCGGGCACGGGCTCGTCTACGATGGGAGCCTCGTTTACCGGGTTCTTGATGTCGCCGAAAAGCTTCTTAATCATGGTTTCGGTCTTATCGACATCCACATCGCCCACGACGATGATGCCTTGATGAGAGGGATGATACCACTTATGATAGTAGTCCACAAGTTCCTTACGCTTGAAGTTATCCACGACAGACATCAGTCCGATAGGATAGCGTACGCCATATTTAGAACCGGGATAGAGAGTGGGCAGGTTGCGCTCTAACATACGGCTGGAAGCCGATGTGCGCAAACGCCACTCCTCGTGGATGACACCGCGCTCCTTGTCAATTTCATCCTGTTCGAGAAGCAGTCCTGTGGACCAGTCGCGGAGGATGAGCAGACAGGAGTCGAGCACATTCTGGTTTTGTGTGGGCACGTTGTCGATGTTGTAGACCGTCTGGTCAATGCTGGTGTAGGCGTTGAGGTCGCCTCCGAATTCGATGCCCTTAGAACGGCACCACTCGATGAGATCGTTGCCCTTGAAATGGTCGGAACCGTTGAAGGCCATGTGCTCAAGGAAGTGGGCCAGTCCACGCTGACTTTCTTCCTCCTGGATGGAACCTACCTTCTGCGCAATGTAGAAGTTGGCACGGTGCTCAGGCCAGTTGTTGTGACGGATGTAATAGGTCAGTCCGTTGGAAAGGTGACCGATTCTTACATCGGGGTCTACGGGTACTTTCATGTCAGGCATTTGCGCTGAAGCAATGCCGCAAAACATGAGAAGTGCCAAAGTAATGATGTGCTTGATTCTCATAAATTAATGAAATATGAATAAATAATGTTTTTTACAAATTTACGTATAAGCCTATGAAATGGTCCCCTCGAAACAGAAAAATTATGGAAGTTTAACCGAAATGTAAAAACAATCGAGATAATATTTGTCATTTAGTCATTTTAGCCCCAGTGTCTAAAATAGACGTGAGCTACTCAGAATTTCCATCGAGCCTGTATTTCCAGGTCAGTCATACTGCTATGGTCTATTTGCTGTTTGCCGGAGGAGATGTGGTTACGGTCGAAATAATTGGTGGTGGAAAGTTTTGCCATGACCATGAGATTGCGTCCGAAGTCGGCGCGCAGGTTCAAGGCATAGTGAATGCCTTCTCCATAGAGCACGGGAAATGAAAACTGATAGAGTACGCTCCGCTCATAGATATAGAGTCGCGAGTCATAGTCATCGGTGTGGAAATATCCGGCAGAGGCGGCTATTCTCCATTTTCCCCATTTTGCAGCGGCACTTTCGCAGACCATCCATCCAGTGCTTCGGGTTTCTCCCTGAGTAGTATAGGCAAGGTCGGCCTGAGTGCGCATGTTCCAGTTATCTGCTCCGTATTCGAGGGAGAGACGCCCGCGCTGTTCTGCTCTGTATTCCAATGCGGTGTGCGAGTTGTTGTCGTGTTCGCGAAGTTTTAACCTGTATCTTGCCAACAGGTTCCACCGGCGCAGTTTCATGGTGGCAGTAAGCATGTTGTCCCATGCGTGACTGCCGGGCAGGGTGAGATATTTGTCCCAGGCGAAATAGCAGAAGTCGGTGTAGGCCTGGAGCGTGAGGTTGCGAGCAGCATTAAAATTGGCACCGAGGTAGATTCCGCTCTCGTTGTTGACACTGCCACCTTCGGCGAAACTGTTGCTGAAGAGGGAATAATACTGATAGGCATAATAGCGTTGCAGGAGCACGAGCGAGAGTTTTGCCGATGCTTGATAACTGACGGTGTTGAGGGTGGCGATGTTGTGACAGTCTCCGGTGGCGGTTTCTCCGGCAATGGTGAGGCGGTTTGAGAGATAACCGTAGTTGATGCCCAGGTTCCAGAAATTCTTTCCATTTGGGTACCATCGGCGGAAGCGCTGTCTTTTGTCGGGCGCAAGTTCCCGGTCGAAAGTGGTATAGAGGGCGGTCAGGCCCACATGGAATCCATTGTGAAAGAAGTTCAGATTGCCGCCTGCAAGGGTCTGAGCGGCATTTCTTCTTCGTCGCATCTCGCTTTCCGTGCGGTGATAGCCGGAAGTGAGGATGGTGGTGATGTTGCCGTTGTCGTTGAGTGTGGCATCGATTTTTCTCCATGAGGCGAAGGCAGTGAGGTCGATTTTGCGGGTGAGAGCAATGGTTGCTGCGGCACCTTGCAGATAGTTGGCTTCCGACCGACTGCTATGCCCGTAAATGCTGTTTGTCTGTCGGCCCAGGGTAGAGAGGGTAGCTGTTTTGCCCAGTCCGAAGGAGTTGTTGAGAACCAGTCCCATGCCGAAGTTCAGTCGGTATCGTCCGATGACAGCGGCTTTCAGTCGTTTGATGTTCCGGAGCATGAGATAGACGGATGCAAAGTCGTATCCGGCAGAATTCTTTCCGGCGAAGAAGGGCTCTCCGGCATCCTGCGACACCACGAGTCCTACCTTTACTTGTTGTCCGGCAATATAGGTGTAGCGCATCCAATGCTTGTATGGATAACCCAGATAGCCGTCCTTGTCGCCCTCTCGCTGATAGAAGGGTATCTTGATAGTACCCACCCATTCGCTTTTTCCCCTGTGTAGAACGGATCTTAGGGAGGGAATGGTGTCGGAAGGAGTTTCGGGGCCAATGGTGACAAAGAAACTCAACAGCTCGGATTGCTGTCTGCTGAGTGAAGGAATCATGAGTAGTTCAGTTTTCGATTCGAAGCGTCCGTAATGCTGGCGATATTCCATGATATCCATCACCTGTTGTTCGGAAAGAAAGAAAAGCCGCTCCAGGTCTTGTCGGGTACATCGGTTGAGGTCCATGGGATTGGCGGCAAGTTCGCCGAGTTCGTCGTAGGCTTGCTCCCAACTTTCTGAATCAAAGTCTTCGACGGAGCCTAGTTCGTTGAAATAGTCTTCCCATGACTTGGCGTGAGTTGATGAAGAGGCGTCGAATTGTTTTTGCTTATCGTAAATAGAGGATGAAACATTGTTTTCCTTGTGTTGTCGCCCGTTGTCTTGGGCTGAGACGGAAATAGAGACGCAGATTATCATTAACAAGGAGAAGCATTGTTTCAAGTTCTTCATTAGTTGATAGGTTGATAGTTTTTTGTTGGATTCTAAAAGGTTGAGGTGCGAAAAGTGGTTTCAAAGATAGTGCAATTTGAGGATAAAAGCAAGTGAATATCCGTTTTTTATATAAAAAAAAGACCGACAGTTGATATCAACTGTCGGTCTTTCAATATTGTATTAGGCGTATCCTATATTATATATGGTAGTTAAAAATCTATTTCATTCGACTTACACCTATTATAATATATGTTAGCCTTGGAGAATCTGTTTAAGCCTTTGCTACTTCAGCGGTATTTACTTCAGCGGTACGATCCTTGATCTTGCGACCCAGCACGAGGTAGGCGATAGGCGAAGCGAGGAAGATGGAGCTCAGCGTTCCAAATACCACACCGAGGGTCATGGCGAAGGCGAAAGGCTGGATACTCTTGCCACCGAGGAAGAGGATGCAGAGCAACACAATCAACGTAGAAACACTGGTGTTGATGGTACGAGCCAAAGTCTGGTTGATGGAGTTGTTGAAAGTAATCTGAATATCTTCTTTCGGATGGAGACGGAGGTTCTCACGAATACGGTCGAACACCACCACCTTGTCGTTGATAGAATAACCTATCACCGTCAGCACGGCACCGATAAATGTCTGGTCTACTTCGAGAGAGAAGGGCAGGCAACCCTGCAACAGTGAGAAGAGACCGATAACTGTGATGGCATCGAAGGTCAAGGCAACGGTAGAACCAACGGAGAAGGCCACGTTGCGGAAGCGAACGAGGATGTAGAGGAAGATGGCCACAAGGGCGATAATCACACTTTCGATGGCACCGTAGGTAACATCCTTAGCCACAGAGGGACCCACTTTTGAAGAACTGATGATGGAGCCGCCCTCACGGACATCAGGATTCTTGAAGGCCTGTACACTCTTCTGCGAAACGAGTCCGGCAGCCTTCAGTCCCTTATAGAGCATGTTCTCTACCTCATCGTCGATGGTGGGAGAGTTAGACTCTATCTTGTAGTTGGTGGAGATACGAATTGTCTTATTGTCTGTACCAAGAGAGATGGCGCTGGTTGTAGAGTTGGGGAATATCTTGGCGATGACGCCACGAACCTGCTCAGGCTCTGTAGACTTCTCGAACTGAACCACATAGTTACGACCACCGGTGAAGTCAATGCTCTGTGCCAGACCACGAACGAAGAAGCTCACAATGAACACTACCAATGCAATGGCGGCGATGGTAAAGCTCTTCTTATAGGCCGACATGAACTTGTAGTCGGTGCCCTGCATCATGTTCTTGGAGATGCTGGTCCAGAACTTCAGATGCATCCACTTGTCGTGATTGAGCTTGTGCTCGTAGACAAGACGTGTGAGGAACACTGCCGAGAAGAAGGAACAGCAAATACCGATGATCCAAGTGGTTGCGAAACCGCGGATGGGACCTGTACCGAAGAGGTAGAGGATGATACCGGTAATCAATGAAGTCAAGTTAGAGTCGAAGATGGCGGAGAAGGCATTGCTGTAGCCGGCGGCCACGGCCTGTTTCATTCCCTTGCCAGTATTGAGTTCCTCTTTAATGCGTTCATAAATCAGCACGTTAGCATCCACGGCAGTACCAAGCGAGAGCACCATACCTGCGATACCGCTCATGGTAAGGGCTGCCTGGAAGGAGGTAAGAATACCCAGTGTGAAGAACACGTTGATCACGAGGGCGCAGTTGGCAATCATGCCGGGGATGAAGTTGTACATCACCACCATGTAGATGATGAGGAGGATGAATGCGATGATGAAGGAGATGATACCCTGGTGGATGGATTGTGCACCGAGGGTAGGACCTACGACTTCCTCCTGTACGATATGTGCAGGAGCAGGCATACGACCTGACATCAACGTGTTGGCCAAGTCCTTGGTCTCTTCAATGGTGAAGTTACCGGAAATGGATGACTGTCCGCCGGAAATTTCGCCGTTTACACGTGGAGCGGAGTAAACCACGCCGTCGAGGACGATGGCGATGGCCTTGCCCACATTTGCCTTGGTAAGTTCAGCCCAGCGACGGGCACCCTCGGAGTTCATGCTCATGGAAACCTCAGGTTCGCCGGTAATCTGATTGAACTGGTCCTTTGCTTCCGTTACGACATCACCCTCGAGCGGAGCACGTCCGTTGGCGGTAGTAATTTTCAGAGCATGGAGTGCGAAGATGTTCTTCACGTTCAGGCCGCGCTCAGCTGTTGCACCCCAAAGGAGTTTCATGTCGGATGGCAACACCTGCTTGGCTACTTCGCTATGGATAATCTTGTTGATGGCAGCAGTATCACGTACGCTGGCATAGCCTACAACGCTGAGGCTTTGACCACCGGTGAGCTGCAGCATAGCGAGCAGAGGGTGGAGCTTCTTGGCCTCGGCGAGCTGTGCGTCGGGAGTAGTCTTTACCTGCTTCTGCTTATTATCTTTCTTGATTTCGAATTTAGGCTTGGCGGTCTTCACAGCAGGCTTCTGTGCAGTAGTATTCTCTGCGACGGCTGCAGAATCCTTGGCTTCGGTCTTAGTGCTGGCCTTGGTGGTGTCTTTCTCATTGCCTGCATTGGCGAGGCGCTGGTCGAGTTGTTGCAGATAAGGATCAGCCTCGGCAGAGTTGTAGGTCTCCCAGAACTCCAGGTTGGCACTACCCTGCAGGAGTTTGCGCATACGCTCAGGCTCCTTGATACCAGGCATTTCCACCATGATACGACCCTGCTGACCCTCAAGCTTCTGAATGTTGGGCTGTACAACGCCGAACTGGTCGATACGGTTGCGCACCACATTGAAGGAGTTGTCGATGGCATTCTGCACCTCTTTGCGCAGCACCTTCTCTACTTCCGAGTCAGAGCTGTTAGGCGATACCTTGCCCTGGAGCTGCTGTGTAGCAAAAATTTCTGCCAGACGGTGTCCGGGAGCGTTGTGATGGTAGGCATCAATGAAAAGAGAGATGAAGTCGCCCTGCGATTTTTCCTGCTCCTTGCGAGCCTGAGCCATTGACTTGGTGAAGGCGGGGTCGGTCTTGTGGTCAGCGAGTGTTTCCACTACGTCGGGTACGGAAATCTCAAGGATGACATTCATACCACCCTTCAGGTCAAGTCCGAGACCGATCTGCGTCTCAAGGCACTTCTGGTAACTGTAGATGCCCAGGTACTTCACGGAGTCCTTGTAATCCTGCTGGGCAATTGGGTCGCTGAGCTCGGCGGCCTTTGAGTCATAGTATCTCGTAGCCACCGAGAAGGACAGATAGAAAATACTTGCAAGCGTCAGCAAAATGGCGGTTACAATTACTATTCCTTTGTTCTGCATTTTGTTTTTATTTTGTTTTTATTGATTATTTCAATATGAGCCGTGCAAAGATACAATTTTTTTCACACGGGGAGAAATTTCTGCTCCTTAAATGTTGAAATTTTAAGCATTTAGCCTCATTTTAGCCAGCACACGACGGGATAATGGTCGCTCACCGCCACGGAGCGGTCTACGTGGCAGGCGTAGGGGGTGAAATCGTCGGAGCAGAAGATGTGGTCGATGCGTACGAGCATGTGGCTTCGGTTGTAGGAGAATCCGGGGCCGTTAGCCGTGGCGGCATAACAGTCAGTGAGTTTTTCGGCAAAACGGTGCTGCGAATAGGAGATGGGAGTCTCGTTGAAGTCTCCGAGGGCGATGACTGATTTTCCTCCGCGTCTGGAGGAAATATAACGCATTACCTGGTCTATCTGAGGAGCACGCATCTTGGAGGCGTTAGACAGTTTGACAAAGAGATTCCTTGTGTCGGTCTTGGCTTCTTCATAGTTGTCGTCTCGTTTTACGAGTCGGCGAAATCCGTCCTTGTCTTCGGGCTCAAGTCCGTTGGTTTCGAAATGGTTGTTTACCAACAGCACTTTTCGTCCGTTGACATCGAGTTCACATGCGATGCTGAGATTTCCTCGTGAGGGATAGTCGATGCGTTCTACACGCTGTATGGGATACTGGCTGTAGACGGCGAGAACATCACCGCTCGAATCTTTCATCTGAAAACAGGTGTAGGGATAAAAATGCTTGAGAATAGAATCGGCCCGCAGTTCGTGTCCTCCGGCTTCCTGCAGACAGATGATATCGGCTTTGCTGTCACGCAGATAGGCCGTGATGGGATTAATGCTGTCATTGCTGCCTTTGAGTTCCCTAAATCCAAATCCCTCCACATTGTAACTTATTACCTTGATGGCTCCTTCAGGTGCAGAGTGAGGAACATTGAGGGGAAAATAGGCACGAACGGGCACATAGGCAAGCACGAATCCGACAAATGGTACCAGGGCATAGCGAGGCTTGGCGAAGAGCCAGAACACAAGAAAACAGAAATTAATCAGTAACGGTGCCGGAAACGTGAGTCCCAAAGTTGACAGTCGTGGATGGACGGAGGGGTCGAGATGCCCGCTGAAGCCGATGAGAAGCAGGAGCAGAATGACTCCAATGTTGGCACCGACAAGCAATTGTATGGTAAATTTCTTCAGTCTTCTGAGCATTTGTTGTCTTTTCTTTCCCTTAACCTCCATGTTTTTTCTTTACCTGGAATCAAAAAACATGGAGGAATAGAATCAAAACATGGAGGAA
>JBMNUW010000123.1:0-9711 GCA_050946475.1 Prevotella sp. | reverse complement strand
CAATTCAGCATCGGGAGGCTTTCTCCAATCCGCTGGGCTTACCATGAATGGGGTGGTAAATACATTGAGGATGGAGCCATGCTTTATGTCTCACTTGGTCTTGGTGGAACCGTTCCATTCCGACTCGGCGCATGGCCGGAGATAAACTTGATAGAACTTAAATGTGCGAAACTGTAATGGTTATCTTGTCAGACTGAATTTGATGCTCAATCCGAAATCTTGTGTCGTAGTGGGATAGCTGCTGGAAGTGAGCAGAGGCGTGTTGGTCTGACGATCGAGATAAAAACTCATTGTCAGGAGACGTGAGAGAGTGTAGTCGGCAGAGAACGAGAGCTTGAAAGCCGTATTACCGCTGCTCGCCGTGGAGGTCATTGTGGCGATGTCTCGTGTCAGACTTGCCTGCTTTCGGAGCGAGAGGTCAAGACGGAGGTTCAGGTCATGATTGGCTTCCGAACGTCTGCTGCTTGAAGAACTGTTGTTTGCATTCCTTTCGTTATTGTCAGAGCTTCCCTTCTTTTTATTGGATGACTTGATTTTTCGTGTATTCTTAGCGCCAAAGAGATTGAAATTGTTGATTTTATATCCCATTCCCAATACCCAGTCCTTGCTGGTTGCCTCGTTAATTTGGATGCTGGTCATGGAAAGCGAAAGCACTCGCGTTTGTCTATATTCCAGTTTGGCGGTAAGATTATTCAGGAAAGTTACGTCGATACCGAGCAAGGGCGAGAAGCTCTCGTTGAGACTGACGGTGGAAATATTGTACATCGACGATGGGACGGGATTGCCTGTAGTTGCATCGGTGATGAATCCCATACCAGCCCCCATCAACGAAACATAAGTGGAATAACTTTGGTATGCACCGACAGCATAGATGCATCGATAAGCATGCGAGAGATTGACGCTCTTGAATATATCGCTGAACCAGGGCAGTTTGCCCAGTCCACTGTAACGCAGCGACCAGTTGGGCAGCAGCTTGGACAGGGCGGGGAAGATGTCAAGACCGTTGCCGCCAATGCTGGTATAGGCATTGAGAAAAGCAGGTATCATAACATCAGCACTGTAGCTGTCTACTGTTCCATTGGCTGTATCGAAGGTTTGTCCGGCGAGCGAAGTACCTGAGGGATACACCGTACCTGCATAGCGGTTCTCCACTCGTTGCCGATATGTTTCGAGAGAGTTACAGAATTTCTCGAAGGTCTTGCTGTGGTAGCCGTTTGTGGCATTTCCCATGCTCTCAAAAGCAGAGCCTATTGCAATGGTGGTCATGGAGAACGAACCACTTTCCGTAGTAGGCATACCTTCGTACATATATTGTATGCTCTTGGACCGTGTCTTGGTACGACTGGCGGAGAGGTCTATCTTCAGATTCTTTATCGGTTCAAGAGTCATCTTGAGTTGCAGGTCTTCTGTGAGATTGCTCGTAGCAGGTGAGGCCACGCTGTCGTCCAATAAGAGCCATCCGCGATCATATGCTTTTTGGACAAAGCTGTCATCTGTCAGACCAAAGGCAAATCCCAGTCCAGGAGATAGCACATTATCGTTGCGTGTCTGTCCAAGAGCATCGCCGATAGTAGGCAGGAAGCCTGGCAATGACATGGAGTACTGGTTACGGTAGGACACACTGACATTGCGCACCATCATGGCGACACGTGCAATGGCCTGTGCCGTCTTGTACCAGCGCTGGTCGTCAAGAGCGGGCTTGGGTGTCACAGTAATCTTCAACGGCAGTACCGTGTCTACCTTATTGGTAATGCGAATCTTGTTGGTACCCACCTTCTTATATTTCAGCCGGAATGATTTTCCGTCCCGTGTCTTTGCTGATACGATGAGTCGCTTGGTCTTTCTGCCATGCACCAATGTGATGGAAGTATCAGGACGTAGTGTTATCTCACGCTCAAAGCTGTTCCGGTTCTTTGGCAGCTGCTTTTTCTGCTGTTTCGCCTTCTCATTATTGCGTCTCAGCGTCTTCACAGCTTCGTCGGGATCTTTTCCTTCTTTAATAGCCTGTTGCCTTATTTTCTCCTCCTGTGCCTTTTGCTGCTGCTTTTCTTTTTTCTCTTTTTCACGCTGCTGCTGGCGTTTACGGCGCTGCTGGGCACTATTGTCCTTATCAAAACGCTCATTGGCTTTCTTCAGGAAGGGTACGTGGTTGTAGAGCTTCTCCAAGTTGAATGTGCCGTTGAGATTTAGATTCCGCGTCATGCTGATAGTGTTTCCGAGGTCTACACTGTCCTCCGTTTCGCTGCCTCTTACCCATTGATAGGTGGAATTGTAGGTGCCGTTGGCATTCACCCAGTCGAAGATGGGAATGAGATTGATTGGCGGCTGATAGCTGAGCGAGAAGTTCTGTTGATAGTCAAGGGGTGTACCCATGTTTTTGATGCTCTGCCACACAGAGTCCTTCCACGCTGAATAACGGTCTGGATAGAGATCTTTGTTCACCGGTGTATATGGTTCTTCAATCTCGGCATTAGTGGCACTCTGGAAGTTGATATGCATGTTCTTGGTGAAGTCCCAACGCAACTGGAATTCCCTGTTCCAGAGGAATTGTTCCGACCATGTGACAGGCAGTTGGTTTTCACTGCCCATCTCCAAGTCGCGCTCTTGGTATTCATAGTAGTCGCGTGAAAGTTCAGAATTGAAAGCCACATTTTGTGGCAGCCAGTTCAGTCCGAAACGTTTGAGCAGGTCAAGCCATTTGCTCTTGTTCTTGATTTTCTTGAAAGGCTCCCATGCCTTGTAATTGGGTGTCCAGCTGTAGTTCATTGCTCCACGCCAGCTGTCTTCGTTTTCATAGACAGTGGTCTCTCCTTGCGTATGAGAGTGGGAGTGACTATAGGAGAAAGAGAAATTGGCCGGGTCGTAGGGCATAGGATGTCGCTTGGTCTGGATACCTACACGTGCATTAGAGATGGAGAAATTGGTGTTGATAGTCTTTGTTATAGCGATGTTCGAGATGGAGTCACGCTCAGCATCAGTCTCAGCCTCGTCCAATGCGTCTTTGAGCAGGATGTCGGTGTCAAGGGGATTATACTTTGGTTTCGATACATCTTTGGTGACACTATAATATAGCGGAATGGAGACCTTGGCTTTATCGGGGAAGAACTTACCAAGTTCTACGCTGGAAGTGAACGAAATCGTACTCTCGTTGTCGGTCGTGCGGTCGTTGATGCTCGACTCAAGTCCGCCGAAGCCTTCGGAGACATACTTGCCCTGTACGTTCATTGTTCCGAGGTCGGAGAGTTGCATGTTAAGTGTTCCTTGTGCAGCCCATCCGCCTGAATTGTTTTGTCCCAGCAAACGCAGTTCGTTCACCCATATTTCTCCGCTCTTGGTACTGGATGAAAGGTTCCTCACACCGATAATCATCACCTTGACCTCACCCAGGGTCGGATTTCCCATCACTGTGATGCGATTGTTGGGATAGTCTTCGTCATACCCAGAGTAAGCCCGGGTGAAGGAAGCTGTGCCTTGAGCCTTCGCCTTGTTTCGGTCTTTCTTCAAAGATGTGAAGAGCGACAAGGGTACGTTGAGCATATTGTCTTCCGGCCAGACGAGTTTACGGTCGCTGAGCGAATTGTTGTTGTAGTTACTCCCGGCAGCTGTGAGCTTTAGCGGAATTTCGTATTCATAATAGTTGTTCTTGTAGTCGCTTCCCAGACGCACAAATACTGCTAGTTGGTTGTTCTGAAGGTCAGTTGTGTTGTCTTCAAGGGCGTTGGCGTGGATGAACATCTGCAAGCGCTTGTATTGACGCAGGTCGAGCGAGGTGCTCTTGTAGACACATTTGCCTTCTCCGGCTGCCAGGTTGGTAACATTCATCTGTAGAGCCTGTTCGTCCGACTCAGTAAGCTGTGGCTGAGAGGGGTCAACTTCTTGGTCTATTCCAGGAGGCAGAATGTAGTTGACGGGTGTCTTGTCGTTGTTTTCTTCGTAGCTGACCGATGCTGTTGTGAGAGTTCCTGACTGCGAAGCGGCGTTGTCGATATTCTGGTCATAGATACGCCAGGTGCCGCGCACGAGGTCGAGAGTGGCGAATCGGAGAATAATAGGATGGATGCAGTCGGTGAGGAACATGCGCATGAAGCGGATGCTTGAGAAGTCGGAGATGCTGCCTACCTTGCTTTCATAGTCTTCCAGGGGAATACGGAAAAGGTACCAGTTTACCGTGATGTCGGAATTGTTACGCGTAGAGGGCTTCGTTGTGCGCATGTCCACGATGAAGTTCTTTCCCACGACCATATCTTCCGGACGGAGGGAAACATGATACTGGTAGTAGCGTTCGTATTCGTTGAGAGTGTAGTCTTGGTTAATGTCTTCCACATCGGGTGTGGACTTGTAGGAAGTGTCATACGACTCGGTACGGGTTTCAGAGTCGGGAGAGTTTCCCTGCGGATTATTGATATATTTGTAGCGTCGCAGAATACTGGCTTGCATGTCGTCATAGTCTGTACCGCGGAAGTAATGATAATTGTCGTTGGCCGGGTCGTTGTAGATAGAATCCCACACGGCGGCGTTTACCTTGCCTTGGATGGAGGTAAGAAATGATTGATAATTGTCGTAGGAACGTTCCTCTTCGTCGTTCAGGCCATTAAGTCCCAAGTCTTGGAGTGCCCGGCTTCCACTGGTCGTAGCGAAGGCGTAGGTTGTGGTAGCCTGCGTGGGAATCTTACCCCACTGGGTGTATGTATAGCTGGAGGAACCGTCGACGGGAAGTCCGCTCTCATAGAATTTTTTGCCGTCACGAAGTACATCCTCAGATACTTCTCCGAGGTTGAAATACAGGTCGCCGCCATATTCCGAGGCATTGCTCTGTTGGTTGCTGTAATAGAAGGGGTCCATGAGCCAGAACTCCACATATTCGATATTGGCCGTCTCGAAATCGTTGGTTTCCAGTTTTCGCATCATGCCGCCCCAGTGCTGGGAAGGATTGTTGAGCTTTCCGTCCTGTGTCAGGTCGGTATTGAAGTTGTAGGGACCACGCTCGTTGGGATAGTAGGCCAGGTTGAGGATGGAGAGTGTGGAGGTAGAGCCGTTGTAGGAGTTGATGTCCCTGTTGGGGAAAAGCTCGCGCGAATAGACGGCGCGTACGTAGGGGTCGGAAAGCTGGTCAAGGTCACTTTTGATATGACTCGGTGTGAGGGACGAGGAACGGTTGGTGAAGAGAGGATCGATGGTGTACCATGCCAGAAGCGACCGGTTGTAGCCACTGCTTAGGGTGGTCTTGTCGCTGCTTTCAGAGAACATAGAGGGCACGCTGGAGAGTACCCAGGAGGTAGGAGTGGATACGTCTATCTTGTCGGTGGAACTCTCGAAGTCGTCGAGATAGGAGGCATTGTCTTGCAATCCGCTGGCTTCACCGGCAATGAGTTGGGCAAACTCTCCTGTAAAGGATAGTTGGGAGGGCTGAGTGAGGTGTAGTCCAGGCAGTTTGTCTAGCATGTTCGTAAGCCATTGACTCTCGTGTTTCCAGTTCATATTGACACCCCAAATTGTGTTGTTTACAGGCTCTTCACCCATGGATACTTTAGACGTAAGCGACTGCTCTGAGAGATGTTGTAGGGTTCCAGACAACTGGAAGTTCTTTGAGAAATCATATTCCCAGTTCATTCCTAACATGGTCTTGCGCTCTTGAGCATACTCGCTCTGACTTTCCAGCGACACATTGACAGTGGTTCCTGCATCAATGATGCTTTGATTAAGAATGGTCACTTCTCCTGCAGAGTAGTCCACAGAGTAGTCTGTGCCTTCTGTGAGGGTCACTCCGCCTGCGGTAACGACGACCGATCCCTGTGGCACGTTGTAGGCACCGAGGGAGATGACGTTAGCAGAGGTGCCACGGTATTGTCCCGTGAGGACGAACTTGTCTTTTTCGGCAATCTGTTTAGCTACGGTTTTCGTGGAGTCATAGAGTTCGGTGAAGGCATAGGTGGAAGCACGGTCGGCGGAAACGCCATACGTAGTGAGTTGGCTGTAGAACGCTGATCCGAAAGGCTCTGCCTTGGGGAGGAATACACGCCCGTCGCTCACCGTGTAGCCCTCTACATAGTCGAAGTATCCGTTGGAGTGTGCCTTATTGTTGTTGTCCAGTCGGTCGGCACCGATTAGTTTGATGATGGTTTGACTCTTGACTTGGCTCTCGGGAATATAGTTCAGATAAACACCTGTTGTATCACTCTGGTATTTGATGTTCAGTCGGAATCCCTCTTTCTCCACGGAAGAAGCAAGGTAATAGACATTCTTCATCATCAGGTCCCAGTTGCCCTGTTGCGGATTGTTGCTGGTGTTTTTCAATGATTTTACATAGAGAGCATTATCTGTGTCCGTAATATCGCTGGCGAATTCTCCTACTTGATAGGTTACGCCACCATAGGTGTACTCGAAAGCCACGGCAAGTACTTGGTCGGTCTGCAGTCCTGACTTTAGTGAAACATATCCCATTGAAGAGTTGAGGGTATATTCCGATGAAGTGAGCAGACGTGCATCCTCCACTTTTTCAAAGTCCGTGCCGCCAGTGAGTCCGGCTGCTTCAAGAGTAGTAGAGGTCTGATCGATATTGCGCGCGTCGGCGTAAGTCGTTGTCAGCGTGGAATATTCGGTATTGGCAGCGTTTGAGGGAGCCGTAGCGCCATTGAGACTCCACATAGAGTTGCTTAGTGTGGTGTTTTCGCCGAGGTCTGTCAGTGCAACGATGTCACGGGTGTTTGTCGTGGAGCCGGTCTTGTTGGTCACCCAAATCTCTATGCGGGTGATGTTTACGCCGGAACGTACCGTGGGTAAGGTTTTCATCCAGGAATCGTAGTGTTCGCGGAAGAATTGAGAGAGAAAGAAGTGACGATTCTCTTCATAGTCGGCAGCATCCATTTCAAAACTTGTGGTCTGCTTGCCTCCCTTACTGGAGACAGACTTTGAGGTGCTTTTCTTTTGTGAGACGGCCAACTGTAGCTTGAGCTTTCCGAACTGCATATCCGTACGTACACCGAAGAGAGAGCTGGCTCCTTGAATGAGCGACGAATTGGAAGGGAAGGAAATGTTACCGGCTTCAATAAGCTTGATGATTTCATCCTCCTTTCCTTCGTACTTCAGTTTCATGTTCTGTGCATCGTAGTCGAAGGTGGCGTCCGTATTATAGTTTAGTCCAAGGTTCACTTTATCGCCTACCTTGCCTGTCATGTTGAGATTAATTTTCTCGTCGAAGTCCATGGTGGTGGTCTTACGTCGCTTGATGGGCAGGGCGGGATTATCGATGTTCTTAAAGGTGACGCCGAATTTCAGTTCGGCAGTTCCTTGGGTTTTAATGCGCACACCACCTGGTCCGAAAATTTTTTCAGCAGGTCCCAAATCGAAGTGCATATTGGTGAAGTCGAACTTCTCCTTGCCTTTCGCCTTGTATATCTCATCATTCTTGCTGCGATAGAAAGCATTTCGTCCGTTCTTTTCACTCCACTTCATATATTCTTCGGGCGTCATCATGATGGGTGCGGCAAGATAGGTACCTCCTATGCGTGTACCTATAATATATACGTTCAGCGAGTCGTTGTATGTCACATCGTATTTGAGTCCTTCGGGCCTTTCCAGGTCCATGGCATTCTGTTCCAGATCATCGTATGTTATGGGGGTGGTGCGCTGGATTTTCCACCGTGGATGAAGCAACGAGTCGGGGATGGTATCTTCATCGATGACGGGCTGTACATGTTGCGGAGTTTTTGTCTTTTGACGATTCTGCTGCTGACTGGTCTGTTTTTGATTGGTTTGCCGCTGGCGACGGGGATCTACCTGGAAATAAGGAAGCACGAAAGCCCTGCTGACGGCTGCCACTGCCAGCAAGATTATTAAGAAAATATAGTGCTTCCCGTGAGACATTTATTGGAGAATTATAGCTTGCTCAATCGTCATTTAATGCGCTTAAGGGCTTCCTTTACCACCATTTCCACAGCAAGTCCGGGTTGCTCAATGAGAATAGCGGTGACAACCTTCGAAGAGGGAGCGGGAGAGAAACCGAGCATGGTGAGGGCTGATACAGCTTCGTCGCGGACGGTATTGTCTACGGTAGGTGTGTCCTGTGCACTTCCTACGTGAAGTTCTGTGGTGATACCTGATGCTACGATTTTATCTTTCAAATCTATGATAATGCGCTGGGCGGTCTTCAGTCCGATACCCTTTACGCTCTTTATAAGTTTCTCATTACCGTTGGCGATGGCATCGCAGAGTTCGGCTGGAGAGAGCGACGAGAGCATCATGCGTGCTGTGTTGGCTCCTACACCCGACACGGTGATGAGCTGGCGGTAGAGTTCCCGCTCCTGTTTTGTGGCAAAGCCGTAGAGGGTGAAACTGTCGTCGCGTCCTCCTGCGGACAACACTTCATGAACAAAGAGTTTTACTTCTTTCTTACCCTGAATGGCGGTATAGGTATTGAGTGATATGTTAAGAGCATAGCCCACTCCTGCGGCCTCTACCACAGCCAATGCGGGCGTGAGGTCGGCCAGTGATCCACTGATGTATTCGATCATGATTCGTTGAGAAATAATATGTTACTATTCTATCAACGTCGTTTCACCCTTCATTATTGCGTGGAATAAGAAATTAACAAGATAGTGTAAAGGCTTTTCTTTAACTCTTATTTTTATATAAGCATGACTATAAAATAGAGAAGATGTGACCAAGGATGTAAAAAGCCCTGCTTTCAGCCTGAGTACTTCAGGCCGAAGGCAGGGCTTTTATGTTATTGTTCTTCGTACGGACGTAGCAAGGACGTCCAAAGGAAAGTGAAATATCTGAGGGATTAAACCAGTGTTGCCACTACTTCCTCGCGTGAGCCGGGCAGCATGTCGATGACGGGAATCTCGGGCATGGTGTAGCATCCAGGTTGCAGACGGAAGGATGCACGAGCTACGTTGACGAGAATCTGAGCTGTCAGAGCAGGGTTGTTAATGCTCATGTTGAACTCCATACGCTGATTGGGGGTCTTTCCGCTTACACCCTTGCGCACGAGGTTCACACCGTGACCCATGTCGCGTACATCGTCTACTGAAGGAACGGAGAAAACGTGGGTCTCGTCATGTGCGAAATAGGGGTCTGCCTTGATTTCAGCGGTGACATCCTTGAGATTGGCTCCGTCTTCCAGCTCCACGTAAACCATACGGCGATGGATACCCTCACCGAGAGGAATGGTGACTGAAAGTGCATTCTTTACGCCCTTTTTGGAACGTACGCAGACAGAGTGCCCCATGGACATACCAGGGCCGAAGTTAGTGTAGGTCAGTCCTTTTGGAGCGAGACTTTGCATCAGTACACGTACGATGGAGTCCGAACCCGGATCCCAACCGGCGGAGATTACGCTTACGCGACCTGCCTTCTTGCAATTCTCCATTTGCTTGGTGCGGTAATCGAGAATGGATGTATGAATGTCGAAGCTGTCCACGGTGTTGATACCCATGGCTACAATCTTCTCTGAATACTCCGGGCAACTGCGGGTTGGAGTGGCGAGTATGGCTACGTCAACATCCTTCAATTTGGCAATGTCGTCTACCACTTCATAGTTGGTCAACTCCAAAGGCTTGTCCTTGTCACCTTGGCGGCGTACGATACCAGCAATCTCAAAATCGGGTGCGGCCTCAAGGGCCTCCACTGCATAATGTCCAATGTTGCCGTAACCTACTACGGCGGCTCTGAATTTCTTCATCTTTATCAGTTGTTTTTATCAGTTGTTTT
>JBMNUW010000122.1:0-9747 GCA_050946475.1 Prevotella sp. | reverse complement strand
ACATATCTTGCTTAAATAAGAAGAAAATAAGTATATTTGCAAACAACAACTCTATACACAAGGAAAAGGAGAGATTAATATGACCAGTCAATTTTCACCAAAAGTGTCGGAAATCCTTGCATTTAGCAGGGAGGAAGCTACCCGTCTGGCCAGTAGCGCCGTAGGACCCGAGCATCTGCTCCTCGGTATTCTTAGGGAGCACAATGACCAAGTGCAGGCGCTTTTTGATAGAATGTCGGTTGACGTTCAAGACGTAAAAAAAGAGCTTGAGGAAAATATCATTCAGGCAAGAATCGAACAACCGTTGAATACCAGTGAACTGGTGCTCAATACACAAGCCAGCAACATTCTCAAGCTTGCTGTTCTGGAAGCAAGAATACAGCACACCCAAATGGTGGATGTGCAGCATTTGCTTTTGGCCATCCTGCATGATCAGGTAGATAATGGTGCCAAGAGAGTGCTCGAGCTGAACAACATTACTTACAGTGACGCTCTGAGTATGTTGCAGAAGAAGCCTACAACCGACGGAGTCGGGATGCCCGACGAGGACGAAGACGACTACGAGGAGGAGCCTCGCAATCCTAATAGAAACGGTGCTCGTGCTGCTACCGCACAGCGGCCTAGTGGCAACGGGAAGACACCTGTGCTTGATAATTTTTCCATTGACCTTACAAAAGCTGCTGCAGATGGGAAACTTGATCCTGTGGTAGGAAGGGAAAAGGAAATACAACGTGTTACGGAAATCCTCTGCCGCAGGAAGAAGAACAACCCTATTCTGATAGGTGAACCTGGCGTAGGAAAAAGTGCCATCGTTGAAGGATTGGCTCAGTTGATTGCCAAGCATGCTACATCGCCTGTATTGTTCAACAAGCGACTCGTAAGTCTCGATATGACTGCCATTGTGGCAGGTACTAAATATCGTGGACAGTTTGAGGAGCGCATCAGAGCACTCCTGAAAGAACTGGAAGATAATCCTGATATCATCGTTTTCATTGATGAGATTCACACCATTATCGGAGCTGGTTCTACACCGGGCAGCATGGATGCAGCCAACATTATGAAACCAGCTCTTGCTCGTGGTGTTATCCAGTGCATCGGTGCCACTACACTTGACGAATATCGCAATTCCATTGAAAAAGACGGTGCCTTGGAACGCAGGTTCCAGAAAGTTCTCGTAGAGCCTACAAATAAGGAAGAAACTCTGCAGATTCTGCAGAATATTAAGGGCAGATACGAGGAACATCACCATGTGACATATAGTGACGAAGCTCTAAAGGCGTGTGTCAATTTGACAGACCGGTATATCACTGACCGTTTCCTTCCGGACAAGGCCATTGATGCTTTGGACGAAGTAGGTTCACGCGTGCGTCTCTCGCATATCGCTGTTCCTACGGAAATAACGGACAAGGAGAAGGAACTTGAACAGGTCAAGGCAAAGAAGACACATGCAGTCAGCATACAGAACTTTGAGCTTGCAGCCAGTTTCCGCGACCAACAGACGCAGATGGAACGGGAACTTAAGGAAATGCAGGACAAGTGGCAACAAAATGATGAACAGAATCGGTCACAAGTAGAAGAAAAAGATGTCGCCGACGTTGTTTCGTTGATGTCCGGTGTTCCTGTTCAACGCATCGTTCAGGCAGAGGGCATTCGACTGAAGAACATGTCCGTTGAACTGAAGAAGCAGATTATCGGTCAGGACGATGCCATCGACAAAATGGTGAAAGCCATTCAAAGGAACCGTGTCGGACTGAAAGATCCAAATCATCCAATCGGTGTGTTTATGTTCCTGGGACCTACCGGTGTCGGAAAGACTTATCTTGCCAAGAAGCTCGCCGAGATGATGTTCGGTTCTACCGATGCCTTGATTCGCATCGACATGAGCGAATATACAGAAGCATTCAATGTCTCTCGCCTGATTGGAGCACCTCCCGGATACGTCGGCTATGAAGAAGGTGGTCAGCTCACCGAGAGAGTGAGACGTCACCCCTACTCTATCGTTCTTCTCGATGAGATAGAGAAAGCCCATGGCAATGTATTCAACTTGTTGCTGCAAGTGCTTGATGAGGGACGACTTACTGATGGTAACGGACGACTGGTGGATTTCCGTAATACGGTGATAATCATGACATCCAATGCCGGAACTCGTCAGTTGAAAGAGTTTAGCCGAGGCGTAGGTTTCAATGCCGGCGGACTGAGCAGCACGACAAATCTTAATGAAGGTGACAAGGAATATGCTCGTTCCATCATTCAGAAGAGTCTAAGTAAACAGTTTGCTCCGGAATTCCTAAACCGTCTCGATGAGATTATTACCTTCGACCAACTCGGACTCGATTCGATAAAGAAGATTGTTGACCTTGAGTTGAAAGGACTTTATGACAGAGTGGAGAAAATGGGATATCATTTGCAAGTGAGTGACAAGGCGAAAGAGTTCGTTGCTACGAAAGGCTATGACATCCAGTTTGGTGCTCGTCCTTTGAAACGTGCCATTCAGACGTATATCGAAGACGGTTTGTGCGAGCGGCTGCTCTCGGGCGAATTGGAGGCTGGTGCTGTGATTTCTGTAGGAAAGGTTCCCGGAAAAGATGAATTGAGTTTCAAGTAAAATCATAATTCAATCTTTATATATATACGAAAAATCCCGATTCTCAATGTTGAGAATCGGGATTTTTGTTTTAAATTATTTATTTTATTCCAAAGACTTTATCCGTTACTTGTCAACGGCATCTTTCGTTGTTGAATCGGTATCTTTAGCAACTACCTCTTTTGCTGATGCTTCCGCCTTAACCGTTTTAGAAGACTTTGAGGCAGTGGCTTTCTTTGCAGTCTTCCTGGCTTTTCCGGATGCAGAAGACTTCTTGGAATTTTCACCATCGTATTTGATACGAAGTTTGTCGTTTGCAGCTTCAATCTTTTCAATCTTAGCCTGTAGACGAGCAATTTCCTTATCCTTCATTTCGATTTGCTCATCTTCGTTTCTAAGTGCGGTAAGCAAACTGTCGAGCTGTTCGTTGTCTACGTCTTCTGGATAAAGATTATTTACTCTGGTGATGAAGTCGCCGAGAATATTCATGTAATTGGTGAATGCATCGAAAGGACTGCTGTAGATACCGCGGTCTATACCGACATTTGAGGGCTTTGTTGTCATGAACCTGAAGTTATTGCTGGCCTGCAGGTAGTCCCAGTCTTGATTAATTCTCGGGTCATTGGCAATACGTACACGTTCGGCCACACTGTAGAGCTTCTCAAAAGCCTCACGTTGCATGGGGTTGCCCAGCCAGCAGCTCACATCACGTTCCTCATCGTTCCATGAGAGTGTGTCGGGAACCTCAAGGCTGCCGACACTCTGTGTAGATGCGCAGATTTCTGATGGAGTGGCAAAATTAATACCACGCTGCTTAGCACAAGCCGGCAGAGCCTTAATGAACTCCAAGATGTTGGAGGAAAGCGGCTGGGCAATACCAAGAGCAGAAAGTTCCATGAAGATATTGATGACTTTCTCTTCTTCGGGGAAAGAAGCAATGCGATCCATATAGGTGTCAGCGAAAAGGGGATATCCCTCCCATTCACGATTGTTGAAGCGCAGGCTGATGTCATCGCTCAGCGTAACGTCTCTCAAGAGTAGTTTCAGGTTGGGCGCCAAAGAGCAGTTGTAGACATAATGCGGGGATTTCCATCCCAATACGTGCTTAGCTCCTTCTGTGAGCATTCCCTTGAACCCCATTTGGCTGACTTGCAATCCAATGTCGTCACTATAGATGAGCGATGAATTGCGCAGCACCGTCGGTTTCTTGCCAAAGTATTCTTTAACTTTCTCACACTGTTTCTTCACGTCAGCAGCGAAGCAATCTTCATCCTTCAAGGAAGAAAGTCCATGTGAATAAGGTTCAGCGAGAAATTCCACACATCCTGTCTTGTTCATCTCCACGAGCTTATCGAGAACTTGTGGAGCATGCATCTCCAACTGTTCGATGCCTACGCCAGACAGTGAGAATGCCACCTTGAAGAAGCCATTATTATCTTCTATCATTTGATGAAGGGCATTGAGAGCAGGCATATAGGAGTGCTCCGCGATGTCATTGATGCTCCGCTCATTCTCATAGTCATCGTAATAATAGTGGTCTGTACCGATGTCGAAGAAGCGGTAGCGTTTCAGATGTATAATCTGATGTATTTCGAAGTAAAGACAAATTGTTTTCATATTCTATACAAATTATTTATTGTTCCGTTTATCTATCAGGTTAGTGTCTTGCTTTGAAGAAGAATCTGTATATATGGAGTTCTGTTAATTAAATTCAGTTCGAACTAATCTGTAGTCACTCCCATCCCAGTGTTCTACGATAAAGCTGCCTTATCCAAGCTCCGACTTTCTCCCATGTGATGTTGTCAACTTCTCGCCTACCCTCTTCTTGAAGATATCTGAACAGGCTTTCGTTGTGACACAAGCTGTATATGGCGTCGGCAAGAGCGTGAATGTCCCAATAGTCAACTTTTATACAGTTGTTCAGAATTTCCGCGCAACCACTCTGTTTGGAAATAATGGTTGGCGTTCCGCATTGCATGGCCTCCAGTGGAGAGATGCCGAAAGGTTCACTTACTGACGGCATTACATACACATCAGAGTTTTTCAAACATTCGTAGACTTGTTTTCCACGCATGAAGCCCGGGAAATGGAAACGGTCGGCAATGCCTCTCTCTGCAGCAAGATAAATCATCTGGTCCATCATGTCGCCAGATCCAGCCATACAGAAGCGAATGTGTCGTGTGCGTTGCAAGACCATGTTTGCTGCTTCCACGAAATATTCTGGACCCTTTTGCATAGTGATACGTCCAAGGAATGTTACTATCTTTTCCTTGCCTCTGTGGTCGGGACGAGGAATGGCCTGATTCTCTTCGCTTAATGGATAAACGGCATTATGTACCGTGAAGACCTTATTCGGGTCCTGATGATATTGATTGATGACGGTATTACGTGTAAGGTCACTCACACACATAATGCAGTCGGCATGGTCCATTCCGTCTTTTTCAATGGAATAGACTGTAGGATTGACGTGACCGCGGCTACGGTCATAATCGGTGGCATGTACATGAATGCAAAGCGGCTTACCACTTACCTGTTTTGCATGGATTCCTGCCGGGTAAGTGAGCCAGTCATGAGCATGGATGATATCAAAGTCGGTTGCACGAGCCACGACTCCGGCAATAATGGAATAGTTGTTGATTTCATCATGCAAGTTACCTGGATAGCCTCCTGCAAATTCCATGCATCCGAGGTCATTGACATGCATGTAGTTGAAGTCTGCATAGATGTGGTCACGGAAGTGGTAATATTCTTCAGGAGACATCAAATTGCCTATTCTGCTCTTGACATAATCGTAATTGACATCCCGGTAGGCTATGGGCACGCAATTCATTGCTACGATGTGAGCGAAGGTGTGATCCTCGTCTCCCCAAGGCTTGGGCAAACAGAGAGTGATATCTACGTCGCCCTGAGCGTGAAGACCTTCCGAGATACCAAAGTTGGCGGTGGCAAGACCACCGTAAACGTGAGGAGGATACTCCCATCCAAACATTAATACTTTCATTGTGGTCTCTCCTTATTTAAATTTATATTTTTCCAGTTGTTCAAGTGCACGTAAGATTTCGGCTACGTTCATGGCGAACGATACTGCGCCTCGTCCATGGAATGGTGGATTACCATCGAAGAGTTCGGGTAAAGTTCCGATGCAATGATAGAACATTTCATCTTCGAAACCGACCATCTGACGCTCAATGAAACTTAATCGTGTACGTTTGTAGAGCTTCAGGCATGCCTCTATATAGAAACCGCTCAACCAAGGCCAAGCTGTTCCCTGATGGTAAGCTAAATCGCGCTGATTTTGAGGTCCCACGTACATAGGATTGTAGCCGTTGCTCTTAGGAGACAGTGAACGCAAGCCTTTTGGAGTGAGAAGTTCACGTGTGCAGATGTCCAGTACAGCCTTCTTCTGATCTTGCGATAGAGGCGAATAATCGAAGGCAGCAGGGAAAATCATATTTGGTCTGACGCTCCAATCCTGAGTTTCTCCGTCGACGTAATCGAAAAGATAACCGTACTTGTTTACAAAGGTAGCCACAAAAGATTCCTTGCATTTATCTGCGAGCTCTGTCCATCTCTTTACGTCTCCGGGTCGATTGGCATCCTGTGCCAGTGCTGCTGCGAACATCAAGGCATTGTACCAAAGTGCGTTAAATTCAACGATATATCCCGTTCGAGGTACTACTGGATGACCGTTGGATGTAGAATTCATCCAGGTTACAGCCTTTTCTTTTCCATCGGTACTGAGCAGGCCATTATCATCGAGATGAAGATTGTTGTGCTTGCCGGCGGAGATGAAAGCGATAATATCGAACACGAGCTTTCCGTATTTCTTGAGACATTCTTCACGTCCTACCTCCTTGTCGTACTGCTGGATACACCATATTGCCCACAGTAGGACGTCGGGCTGTTCGATTTCGTAGATTTTAACGGAGAGCGGTTTTCCGACCATAAACTCTCGGAGACCTTTGGCAGCAGTCTCCATCACCTTCTCAAAATATTCTACTTCTTCAATGCTGAGGGTCAGACCGGGAAGAGCGATGAACGTATCGCGCGCACGTGCCTTAAACCAGGGGTAACCAGCCAGAATATACTTGTCACCAGATTTGCTTTCTACATGAAATTGATGAGCAGCATTTACCAGGCAGTGGAAGAAGTTGTCGCGTGGTGCACGCTCGTCAACTTCGCTCTGGAAAAGTTTTTTCAAGGTCGACGGCTTAATGTCAGAAGTTGAAGCAGAAAAGACGATGCTTTCACCTTTTCTGATGCTCATTTCGAAGTAACCGGGAACATAGAGGTCTTCGTTGGATGCGTAGCCGCGTTCCTGTTCCTTCGGATATTCAATGCCGCGATACCAGTCGGGCTGGAACACAAATGTATTTTTCTTGGAGAATTGCATGTAAAGGTCGGGATAGCCGGCATACATACAAGTCTTGATACCATTTTCCACTTCTTGATAGTCACGGTTGGCTACGGAGTTTTCATGAGTGAACTGGCGTACGCTTCGGAAAGCAAGGAAAGGATGGAAACGGAGTGTGGTTGCCGAATGGGCATCCTCTAATGTATAACGGATAAGGATGCGGTCTTCATAATGCTGAAACACCACTTCCTTTTTCAAAATAACACCTCCCACACGGTAAATAGTGGTGGGAACCTTGTCACAAACAAATTCACGGATATATTTGTGACCTTTGGGACTGTAATTGTTGCCCTGATACTTGTGTAAACCCAAGTTGAAGGCCGCGCCATGCTGGATTACCGTCACGTCTAATGAACTGAGAAGTACATGACTCTCATCATCGAGTTCTGGAACCGGTACCACCAAAAGACCGTGATATTTTCGGGTGTTGCAGTCTACGATAGTTGAGCAGGAGTAGGCTCCTGAACGATTCGTTCGCAACAATTCCTTTGGCAACGATTCTTCCAGGTTGGTCATCAGAGCTTTTTCAAATCTAAGATAACTCATCGTACTGTAAGGCTAAATATATTATTCAACAGGTTAAGAGGCGGGTAGAACTTATTTAAAGTACTCGCTTTCGACTTCAAAGATAATGTTTTTTGCGAAAGATACAAAAAAAATCAACCATTAATTTTTACAATGGTTGATTTTTTAAAATTTATTATACAGAAATGTAATATGGTCTCGAGCTATTTATCTATTATCTAACGGGTATCAAGAAGTTGACAGCAGCAGGTTCCACCGTTATTCGAAAAGCTCCCAGGGGAGTTCTCATCAGTCTTCCGTCGATTCCTACAAGCGCCTGTCCGGTGCTGAGAACATTGACCAGACGTGTTCTGTAGGGTTTCATGTAACGGTAATTGAAGATACGACCTCTTACAAAGAGACCAATGCCTTGAAACAGTTGACCAATACCGGAAGGATAGACCACTGACACATCCAAAAGTCCGTTGTAAGGAACTGCGTTTGGGGTTTGTCCATAGCCACAGGCATTGCTTACGCAGAGAGTCATTACCCGTCGGTTAATTTCATCTTCGTTGATGTGAAGATGCATCTTGAAATCCATTCTCTGTAACAGCATTACCAAGAAAGAACACAGCATGGAAATAGATCGTGATCCGAAGAAATGGCGGGTGCGCCGCCGCATGTCCATGATGGAGGCGATAAGACCTATGTTCACACAGTTGAGAAAATAGCGCCTGCAAGCTTCGTTATTACTATTGAAATATCTGACGCATCCCAAATCCACTTTTTTCACACGTCGTTTTTTCAGCCAAGAGACAGTCTGTTCAATGTTATCTTCGTAAATGCCCCAGAAATGCGCAAAATCGTTCATTACTCCATTGGGTATCACGCCTAGCGCAACGCTCTCACGTACGCGTGGATCCATTTGCATCAGACAGTTCACCGCATCATTAAGTGCCGAATCTCCACCCACGAGAACGATAGTGTGATAGCCGTTGTTGACGAACATCTTAACCAACCGTTCAACACTGCCTCGGCGTTCGCTTTGCACAAAATCATAGTTGACGTGGTATTCCTTCAAGCATTTCTCTATCCTGGTCCACCGTTTCCCTGCTTTTCCTAGTAGGCCATTCTTAGGACAATAAATGATTCCCCAACGGTTTTCTTCCATAGCTGTTATATTTTAGAAGTTTCTTCCATGAGTTGCAATATCTGATTCACCTTCTGTTCAACAGGTTGTAACGCATTAATCCAATGAATTTGGATGCCACGACGCTCCATACCCCTAAACCAGGTCATTTGTCGCTTTGCAAATTGATGGATGGCAATTTCCAACTGCTTGAACATTTCATCATAGGAGAGCTTGCCGATAACGAATTCGGTGACATATTTGTATTCGAGTCCATAATACATCAAGTCTTCAGGCTGTATTCCTTTGTCTAACAGTCCCCGTATTTCGTCTATCATGCCCTCTTCCAATCTGTCCTTCAAGCGACGGGTGATTTTCTTACGTCTTTCTTCTCTGTCAATCTCTACTCCTACAACAAGGGACTCGATTCGCTCTTGACTGCGTCGTTCCGTAGGATGTTCCAAATTGTAGGTTTCTATCTCTATGGCTCGGATGGCTCTTTGCTGAGTATCTACATCAGTAGTGTTATGCATCACTGATCCCGTTTGCACCTTGAGTTTTTCGAGCATTTGCGTCAGCTCATTCAAGGACTTATCTTTTAAGCTGTCTCTGAGAGTTTGATTTTGCGGGACAGGAGAGAGGGCATAACCTCGAATCACAGATTCTATATAAAGCCCGGAACCTCCACAGAGAACGGGTGTCTTTCCCCTATTTTCAATGTCGTGATAAGCTTTTAGGAAATCCTGTTGATAACGAAAGATGTTGTATTTTTCTCCCGGATTGCATATATCAATGAGATGATAGGGCACCGCCTGTCCCTCAACTTGATAGTCAGCGAGATCCTTTCCTGTTCCAATGGTCATTCCACGGTAGACCTGCCTGCTGTCTCCGGAAATGATTTCTCCTCCGATACGATGGGCAAGTGCTGCAGCCAGTGCTGTCTTCCCACTGGCGGTAGGTCCTATGATAGTAATCATCTTTTTCTTGTCTGGCATGGTGAAATGACGTTTGCTGCAAAGTTATTCTAATTTGGGCAGATTTACGAGAAATTCATCTGTCTTTTTAATTTCGAAATAGTGAATTTCTTGAAAAACTGGCTTTAACTTTCCAAATTTG
>JBMNUW010000121.1:0-9793 GCA_050946475.1 Prevotella sp. | reverse complement strand
TAACGTCCATTTAATATCGGCGTTGGCCGTAATACATAGGAAGAGAAATCCCAAAAACAGCAATAGCTTTTTCTTCATTTTTCCAAACTTGTCATTAGTGTTGTCTAACCTTATATTTTCATTCATGTTTTCCTGTCCGCAAACACTGTCCGTGTTTTGTTGTCCGTCAGCACATTTTCACCGTTTTGCTGAAGAGACTTTTGACGATGTACGGCTCTATCCGTCCATGGAAATCATCTGTTTTCGAAGGCAAATCTAAGAATGGATGTTGTAAACTTCTTGTAGAATGTCTATAATGACAACTTTTTAATACCGATTAACTCGAATACGCTGACTTAATCCACAATACTAAACATTATCCTGGTTATTGATGACTTAACTTCCGGAAGTAAACTATTGACTTGTACATGGCATTAAAACTACTTCTTAGCATAAAACGTGAAAAATCTACTCCGAAAGTTGAGAAATCAATGAAAGGAATTTATTATTGTTATCCTGGTTTGATATCTCCATAAGACGAAGATACCAATGACATGTATCAAACACTATCTTAACCGACAAGGCTAAGAGACGGCGTCAGAAGAAAATTTGAGAAACGGGAAGTTAGTTTTATCAGTTATCTCCAACCAAAATAAAAGCCCAATCCGCATAACAAACGGATTGGGCTTAAAATAGGTAATATTTTTAGAACAATAATAACTGCTTTCTGTTATCGCAAGGCAATGAGAATCTCAACCATCTCACTCTCCCAATACGGCTTTTAGTCCGCCGTCTACTCCTGAGAAACCCATAAAGGCGAGTGAAAGGAGACCGGCCGTAACAAGCACGATGGCCATGCCGCGCATGCCCTTCGGAATATTGACCAAGGCCAACTGCTCGCGGATGCCGGCGAAAACCGTCAATGCGAGAGCAAAGCCCAAGGCTGTTGAGAAGGCATAGACCACACTCTCCAGTAGATTGTAGTCACGCTGGATAACAAGAATGGCTACTCCCAGCACGGCACAGTTTGTAGTGATGAGGGGAAGGAAAATTCCCAGCGCCTGATAGAGAGCGGGACTCACTTTTTTCAGAACTATTTCCACCATCTGCACCAAAGCGGCAATGACAAGGATGAAAGCCAGTGTTTGCAAGTATTGCAGTCCGAAAGGATTGAGCACATAGGTCTGAACCAGCCATGTCACTACCGTAGCCAGTGTAAGCACGAAAGCCACTGCTGCTCCCATTCCCAGAGCCGTGTTGATTTTCTTGGACACGCCGAGGAAGGGACAAATGCCCAGGAACTGACTCAGAATGATGTTGTTGACGAATATTGCACTGATGAATATTAACAGATATTCCATTGTTGTCTAACTTTAATTCTGTCGATGATTTCTTTCACAACTTCTCATTTACCCTTGGCCCTGTTAAAGATGGCGATAAGGTATCCCAGAGTGATGAATGCTCCCGGCGGAAGCACGAAGAGCAGGATGTTTGCAGTCTCGGGCAACAGTGTGATGCCGAAGATGCTGCCCGCACCCAGCAACTCACGCACAGCACCCAGCAGGGTGAGGGCGATGGTAAAGCCCAGACCGATTCCCAGTCCGTCAAAAAAGCTTTCCACAGGTGTATGCTTGGCAGCAAAGCTTTCTGCGCGACCGAGAATGATACAGTTCACCACGATGAGAGGAATATAGATTCCCAAAGCCTTGTTGATGGCGTCGGGGGCATAGGCCGACATGAACATCTGAAGAATGGTGACGAAGGCCGCAATGACGACGATGAAAACAGGGATACGCACCTTGTCGGGCGTAATGTTCTTGATGCAGGATATCACCGTGTTGGTGCAGATGAGAACGGCCATCGTGGCGAGACCCATCGACATACCGTTGACCGCACTGGTGGTAGTGGCCAAAGTGGGGCACATTCCAAGGAGAAGCACGAAGGTGGGGTTTTCCTTGATAATGCCGTTGGAAATTATTTTAAGGTAACTCATTTCTACGATGATTTAGGAATTACGATGATGCTGTTTCGATGCGCCTGTCTCGGCGTCTACCTTATTTTTCGCATAAGCGGAATAGGCTTGATTGACGGCTTTGAGGAAAGCCCGGCTCGTAATGGTCGACGCCGTGATTGCATCCACCTTTCCGCCGTCCTTGCTCACAGTGAGATTTCCCTGAGCGGGACTCATGCCGATGATGTTGCCCTTGCCGTCGCGCTGAAACCACTTGTCAGCTTTGGCTCCCAGTCCGGGAGTCTCAGAGGTCTGCAAGATAGTATATCCGAGGATGACGCCTTCGGGATTGAATCCCACAAGAACTTTCAAGTCACCGCCGAAACCTTGCGTGGTACTTTCCACTGCGGCTCCAAGAGGCTTTTTGTCACCGGCTACGGCTTTGTGAACCACAAAGACGAGCTCTTTACCTTCCACCGTCTCGCGAACCGTGTCGTTCTCAGCCACAGTAAGCTGATCGGTTCCCATCACATTCTTAATGCCCTCGGCCAGAGTTTTCTCAGCTTTCATGGCTATGGGCTTCTGGGTAAGATGGTTCACCCAGGCCAGCAATGCGCCCACGATGAGGGCCAGTCCCACGAGGACCAGCACCATATTGGTGAGCGAAGATTTTATTTTCTCCATCTCTTGTCCTCCTTATTTCTTGGCAGGCACTTCACCGAAGCGCTTTGGTTTGACATAATAGTTTATCAGGGGAGTAAAGGCATTCATGATGAGTATGGCAAACGACATACCCTCCGGATAGCTTCCCCAGTTGCGGATAATAACGGTGAGCAGTCCGATGCACACACCGTAAATCAGTTGACCGCGATGTGTCATAGGCGAGCTGACATAGTCAGTAGCCATGAAGATAGCTCCCAGCATCAGTCCTCCGCTAAGCAACACCTGTACAGGATTAGCATAGACGGGATTGGCCACATGGAGCAGTCCGCTGAAGATAAACACCGTGGCGAGAATACTCACAGGGATGTGCCAGGTGATGATGCGACGCCACAACATGAAAGCCAGACCTAAAAGCAGGGCCAGGGCACACACCTCACCCATGGAACCGGCACCGATACCATCGCCGGGGAGTCCTATCAACATTTGCAGACTACCGGGCAACTGCTCCAGAACGGAAGCATCGCCCGTCTTGATGGCTGTCTTCATCACCGACAGCGGAGTGGCTGCAGTGACTGCATCAGTATAGGAGGCTAGCTGACCGGCTACCGGCCAGGAGGTCATGGCAGCAGGACAGCTCACCAGGAGAAAGCAACGTCCCACGAGAGCGGGATTGAAGATGTTGCAGCCAAGGCCGCCGAAAGACATTTTGCCAACGCCAATGGCCACGAGCGCACCCAAGAGCACCATCCACACTGGCAGATTACTAGGCAGGTTCATACCCAGAAGCACACCCGTAATGACGGCCGAACCGTCGCTGAGGGTGGAACTGCGGTGAAGCAGATACTTGGTAATGGCCCACTCGAAAAAGAGACAAGAGGCCACACTGGTAAGGCAGACTACCACCGCACCCAGACCGAAGTAGGCGAAGGACACAAGGAGTGCCGGAATTAGGGCTATGACGACACCCCACATGTTGCGCTCCACCGAGTCACTACCGTGGGCATGGGGTGATAACGAATAAACGAGTTTGTCCATTGTTTTGATTGATATTCTTAATACCGCCGCATCGTCTGACACGACGAGAGGGGTTATTTCTTTTTGTTGCGTGACTTAATGATGCGCATTACGGCACCCTTTCCCACAGCGATGTTATCGAGCAAAGGCCGATGTGCGGGACAAGTGAACTGACAGGAGCCACAAGATATGCAAGATGTCACCTGCTCACGTTCCAGCCGCTCATAGTCCTTGACCACACTGAGCTGGGCCAGCAGATAAGGTTCAAGTCCCATCGGGCACACCGTCACACATTTGCCGCAGCGAATGCAAGGCTGCACGGCACGACGATGAGCGTCACTTCCCGACAGCACGGTAATGGAATTGGTGCCTTTGCACACAGGAACGTCGAGCGTTCCCACCGACCGTCCCATCATCGGGCCGCCTGCCAGCACCTTGTTGTCGCCTTCGGGCAGTCCGCCGCAGAGGTCTATTAGTTCGCGGAAAGGTGTTCCCATACGTACAAGGAAGTTGCCGGGATGCGCTATCTTCTTGCCCGTCACAGTGGTATAGCGCTCGAAGAGAGGCTTGTTCTTCATCACGGCTTGGTAAACGGCATAAGCCGTACCTACGTTCTGTACCACTGCTCCTACGTTAACGGGAATAGCGGGAGGTGCCGGCACCTGCCGACCTATTACGGCATCAACGAGTTGTTTCTCGCCTCCCTGCGGATATTTTTGCTTCAAAGGAACTACTGTAATGGTGTCGTCTCCAGAAGTCTTCTCCTCCAGGAGCTGGATAGCCTTGGGCTTATTCTCCTCTATTCCGATGAAAGCGCGGTTCACCTTCACGGCCTTCATGAGCAGACGCACGCCCTCAATCACCTCGTCGGGATGCTCCAGCATGAGCCGGTTATCGGAAGTGATGTAAGGCTCACACTCCACACCGTTGATAATCACAAACTCCGCCTTGGCTGTGGGCGGTGGGGTAAGCTTGATGAAGGTGGGGAATCCGGCTCCGCCCATACCTGTGACGCCTGCGTTCTTCACGCGCTCAATAATCTTCTCGGGTGTCAACTCTGGATGGTCGGCAACGCGCTCTAGTTTGTCCGACCGGTCAATGGAGGGCTCCCATTCGTCCCCTTCCACATCGATATAGATGGCAGGAATGCGGTAGCCGGTAGCGTCGAACGCAGTGTCTATTTTCTTCACCTTACCCGACACCGATGAGAATATCGGGGCTGATACAAAACCACCGGCTTCGGCAATCATCGTGCCTACCTTGACGACATCTCCCCGCTGAACCACGGGCTTAGCAGGAGCGCCGATATGCTGCTGCAAGGGGAACACGGCAACCGCAGGCAACGGGGCTTGTACGGTAGCCACGTCACTGGTCAGCTTGTTTTCCTCTGGATGTATTCCTCCTATTTTGAATGTATGCAGTTTCATGCTTTTCCCTCCTTTGTCTCTGTATTTGGTGTTGTGGCGGCTGCCTGTACTTTTGTTGCAGAAGGAGTATCCTTTTTCTCGCCGTTATTCACGGCCTGAGCTTCCGCTTTTTTTGGACGAATGGGGAAATTAATCTTCTTGATAGCTCCCGTGGGGCACTCGTCCACGCATTTCGTACAGAGCCGGCACTTGTTGAAGTCAATGTAGCTGAGATTGTTCTCTACGGTGATAGCTCCGAAAGCACAAACTTTTTCGCATTTGCCGCAACCGATACAGGCTGCCTGACAAGCCTTGCGTGCCACGGCACCCTTGTCCTTGTTCATGCAGCCGACATAGACACGGCGACCTTTCGGTCCTTTCTTCCGCAGTTCTATGATATGCCGAGGACAAGCTTCAACGCATTTTCCGCAGGCAGTACACTTGTCTTCATCCACTACAGGCAGACCTGTCTCGGGGTCGATATGTATGGCATCGAACTGGCAGGCTCTGGTACAGTCACCCTCACCAAGGCAACCGAATCCGCAGGCCGACTCACCCGCTCCAGCCATTGACATGGCGGCGCAGGTGTGCAGTCCGTCATACTGTGCCACCTTCGGCCGCAACTCACAGGTCCCTCCGCAACGCACCACAGCCACTTTCGGATCCGTCTGCGCCACGGCCATTCCCAGAAGGTCGGCTACCTGCCCCATCACTTCCTGACCGCCCACCGGACAGTTCAGTCCGTCAAGCGAGCCTTTATCGGCTCCCTTGACAAGGGCGTCTGCCATGGCGGAGCAGCCGGCAAAGCCGCATCCGCCGCAGTTGGCTCCGGGCAGCAGTTCCTGCACCTTGCCTATGCGGGGATCCTCCTCCACAGCAAACTTCTTGGAAACTCCATAAAGCACAACGGCCGAAACGAGTGCTATGGCTCCAAGAACAGCTACTGCAATCAAAATAAAATTCATAACTTCTATTTTTGTTTTTGTCGATTTGTTGTCTTTGAGTAATCTTTTCGTTTGTCTTTTGGTTCAGTCGTCTACCACAAAGGTGACACTGCGATTAATGCTGTCACGCAGGAGATAGACTACAAAATAATAAGGCACCAGCGAACCGAGCGCCGAAACGGCTGCCCAGGCATCGCTGCCTGTAAATATTTTCACGGCTACCATCACGGCAACCATCAACAGCAGAGGAAGTCCGAAACCAATTGCCACGGCACGATATCCGGTGCCAAGGGCTGTACTCACGGTAACGGTCTCGCCTACTTGATAGGAACGTCCCTTCGGTGCCACGGCCTTCACCCGCTTCTCCTTCATTTCAGAGGCATTGCAATGTCCGGCCAACTGGCAACTACCACAGGCAGAAGCCTGACGAATGAGTACCGTCAAACAATCGCCCTCTATGTGCTCCACCGTTCCTTCATGACTGATTCTTTCAACCATATTATATATAATAAGGTATATTTTCTTGTACAATCAGAGCATTCTCTCTGCTTTTATCTCATTTCCCCGTAGGGACGGATTCTTTTTCTGCGATTGTTCCATGTGGCAGACTGTTCTGCACATTCGACGTATGACTCATAACGCCACTGTCAGAAATGCAATTCTGCAAAGCAGAGTTTGCAATTGCAAAGTTAATATATAATCTTGAAATCCCAAATAAAACAAGCCTTTTTCGCACCAAAAGACTTGTTTTTTAAACCTTATTTCCGTTGAAAACGTTTACGTTGGCGCAGCTTTACCAGCTCACTGCTCCAACGTCAAACATGTAATTATTATTATCTGTATTTCCCCTCTTCCTTATCTTCCAGCATTGAGAGATAACTCTGATAACGCGAGGGGGCTATATAGTGTTCTTCCACGGCACGAATCACCGCGCAGCCCGGTTCATGGGTGTGGGTGCAGTTACTGAAACGGCAGTTCTTGGAAAAGCGGAATATTTCCTTGAAATAACTGGTTATCTCCTCCGGTTCCATGTCAAAAGTGCCAAAGCCCTTGATGCCCGGAGTGTCAATGAGATAGCCTCCTTCAGGAAGAAGCAGCATCTCAGAGAAGGTAGTGGTGTGCATGCCCGTGTCGTGGGCATCGCTGATTTTGGCTACCTTCGCATTGGCACCGGGGATAAGCAGATTGAGCAGTGTAGACTTTCCCACTCCGGAATTGCCGCTGAGCAACGTCACTTTATCCTTAAGCCAGGGGCGCAACATCTCCACACCGTTACCTGTCAGTGCGGATATTTCCACACAACGATAGCCCACCGTCTCGTAAAGATTCACCATCATTTGCTGATAGTGCCGTTCCTCTTCATTGAGCAGGTCGGTCTTGTTGAACACCAATGTGACGGGTACGCTGTATGCTTCTGCCGAAGCCAGAAATCGGTCTATAAACATCGTTGCCGTCTGGGGATGACATACTGTGACCACCAGAAAGGCCTGGTCAACATTAGCAGCAATGATGTGACTTTGTTTCGAAAGATTCTGCGACTTGCGAATAATGTAATTCCGCCGGTCCTCAATCTCCGTGATAAACGCTGTCCCCTCCTGATTGGTAACAATCCGCACCCAGTCCCCCACTGCCACCGGATTGGTGGAGCGGATTCCCCGGATGCGGAAATTGCCTTTTATCTTGCTCTCCACGATCTGACCGTCCTCGGTCTTTACCGTGTACCAGCTGCCGGTGTTCTTAATGACGAGTCCGCGCATTACACCGTCATGATTTCTTTTTGCTTGTCAGCGAGAAGCTGATCCACCTGTTTGATATATTTATCGTGAATCTTCTGCAAATCGTTCTCTGCATCTTTTTCATTATCTTCGGAAAGACCGTCCTTGATGGCCTTCTTAAGTTTTTCCTTGATTTCGGCACGGGTATTGCGAACTTCCACCTTGGTCTTCTCACCAATCTTGTTGCACTGCTTCACGAGTTCCTTGCGACGTTCCTCAGTAGGCTGCGGCAGGCGTAGAATCACCATCTCGCCATTGTTCTCGGGTGTAATGCCGACGTCACTGTCCATAATGCCTTTCTCAATATCCTTTATCTGCTTGCGGTCCCAGGGGCGAATGGTGATGGTGCGGGCATCGGACACCTGCACGTTGGCCACCTGGTTGAGGGGCATCATCTGTCCGTAGGCACTCACGCGCACCCCGTCGAGAATGGCGGCGTTGGCACGACCGGCGCGAACGCGAGCCAGTTCTTCCTCAAGATACTTGGTAGCCTTCTTCATACGGTCTTCGGCTCCCTTCAAAGTTTGCTTTACGTCTAACATAAGAATTGGGTTTATTTAATTTTATCAATAACGCAAAATTAGAGATTAATTTTCAATTACGCAATAAAACAAGGAGCAAAAGTTATTTTTTTTGTTTACTTTTGCCCAAAACGATATTGCAGTATGACTCTAAATGAATTTCTGACCGACTGGCATTCTCCGTCGCCCACCCTTCTGGTGCACACCAGCGGTTCTACGGGCAAGCCCAAGCCGATGTGGGTGGAGAAGTCGAAAATGCTCAATTCCGCACGCATTACGTGCGACTTTCTCGGATTGCAGCCAGGCTACACCGCCCTGCTTTGCATGCCACTCGACTATATCGCCGGAAAGATGGTGGTGGTACGCGCCCTTGAGCGTCGACTCTCCCTCTATGCCGTGAAGCCCTCAGGGCATCCGCTGCGCAACGGGCAGACTTTTTCCACCTTGTCCGATACGGACAATTCAGACAAAGCAAACGGAAGTTGCTCCCGGCAGTCCTCAAAAGAAACTGAGACATCTCTTCCCGACCATTTTGACTTTGTAGCCATGGTGCCCATGCAAGTCTACAACTCCTTGCGGGTTCCGCAAGAGGCTGAAAGACTTCGGCGCTGTCGTCATCTCATCATTGGCGGAGGCGCCATTGACGACGATTTGCAACGTCAGCTCGCAACCTTCCCCAACGCGGTATGGAGCACCTACGGCATGACTGAAACGCTCTCGCACATCGCTCTGCGACGTCTCAACGGTCACGAGGCGTCTACCTGGTACACTCCGTTCCCTTCGGTCAAAATATCACTCGACGACAACCAGTGCCTCTGCATTGATGCTCCCTTGGTACACGACGGTGTTCTGAAAACCCACGACCGCGCGGAAATAGATTCGAAAGGACGCTTCCGAATTCTTGGCAGAACAGACAACGTGATTGACTCCGGAGGCATTAAGATTCAGATGGAAGAGGTGGAAAAGTGCCTCCGGCAGCATCTCCGGTCCCCCTTCGTCATCACAAAGACCAAAGACGACAAATTCGGCGAAGCCGTAGTACTGCTCACCGAAGGAACAGATACCGAGGCTCTGGGGCGTGTATGCGCGGAGGTGTTGCCGAAATTCTGGATTCCCAAACATATTCTTCACATAGACAAGCTTCCCGTCACCGATACGGGCAAGCCGGCAAGAGCGGAGGCAGAACATTTAGTTGCCCTGCTGCTGGCAGACGGTCGAAATGAGACGACTGAGAAAACTAATATTTGACGTCTGGCATAAGTGACTAATACCAATTTTACATTAGTTTTGCAGAAAGATTATCCGGAACTTTCGGGACGGTGGACTTTCTGCATGTAGAGGCGTAACAGGATATGGTTGACAGGTTGTGTCACTTCTGCATCACAGACAATTCTGCCGTTCACAAGTTCCATGATTGAGTCCACTTTAAAAAGTGGCTTTTATTAAACTCTATATGTGGCCGTGACCGGTTTCGAAGCTAACACGGCAAGGTTCTTAAAAGTCCAGTTCGGGTCCGAGCGAAGTCGGCAATGCGATTTTA
>JBMNUW010000120.1:0-9798 GCA_050946475.1 Prevotella sp. | reverse complement strand
TCACCGATGAGACGGCGCCCGTTGACAAGAATCAGAATATAGCGGTTGCTCAGTCCGTTGAGATGAAGGTAGGAGCCTGTGGAGTTGGGTGAGGTGGATATCTGCGGAACCAGTCTTGTGAGCACCTCATTGATGTTTGCAGTACCGAGGCGCCGGATGTCGGTATCGGAAATTACCCGGACGGGTGTCACCGAAGATTTCAGTCGTTCATGGTGTCCGCTTCCCGTTACTACGACAGGATCAAGGTTCACGGTGGTAAGTTTCTTCTCTGTGTTGGCTATTGAGTCACTCTGATTTTTCACGACGCGCTGACTCCATCCAGGAACCACAACCGTCAACAACAATGTAGCTAATACTTTCTCTCTCATCATTACTTTCTTTTAAGGGTTTAACAAAAAGTTGCGTTCATACATTCATCCTATTCATTCTTTTCTTTTTCGTTCCTCAGCTTTCTGGTGCAAAATTACTGCTTCCCGTCTTGCCGGGCAATCACACAACGATGGTATTCGCATACCAAAAACAGGGTATGGGAAATACCATTCGAGGGGTATTACACGGCCAGCGGGAAATAGCGAACTTTGCAGTCGGAAAACAAATAATATTGACGAACAATACAAAATCAATCGTATGGCGAAGATTAAAGTAAACGACGAGGAACAGGAAGTTCAACTTCCCCTGACGCTGTCACAGCTTATCAAGGACAACAAAGTGTTCCAACCCGAAATGGTCACCATTCAAGTAAATGAGGAGTTCGTGGAAAAAGAAGATTACGACAAAACACAACTCAAGGATGGCGACCAGGTGGACTTTCTCTATTTCATGGGCGGCGGTGCCTGTTAATCATATTATCAGGGAAAGGACATTTTTCAATCGACTTGCAGAAAGAAACTGTAAGAAATCGGCTTACAAGAAAGAATAAGTAAGAGGGTATATGATAGAACTGAGTGAAGAACAAATAGAGAGATACAGCCGCCATATTCTATTGCAGGATGTGGGACTTGAAGGACAGGAGAAGTTACTCAACGCCAAAGTGCTTATCGTAGGCGCCGGCGGACTGGGCGCGCCCGCTGCCCTCTATCTGGCTGCCGCCGGAGTAGGCCATATCGGTATCGTGGATGCCGATGTGGTGGACCTGAGCAATCTCCAGCGGCAAGTAATCCATTTCACCAAGGACGTGGGACGTCCCAAGGTAGAAAGCGCCAAGGAGAAGATGCTGGCCATCAATCCAGACGTGGAGGTGACCACCTATCATGAGTTTCTCGATTCAGGTAACGCCAAGGAGATTATCGCCCCATGGGATTTCATCATCGACGGCACGGACAACTTCCCCGTGAAGTTTCTCATCAACGATGCCTGTGTGATGCTAGGCAAGCCTTTCTCGCACGGAGGCATACTGAGGTTTCAGGGACAGACCTTTACCCATCTGCCTGGAACGGCATGCTACCGTTGCTTCTTCAAGGAGCCGCCTCCCGTGGGAGCCGTTCCCACCTGTAGTCAGGCTGGCGTGCTAGGTGCCATCGCCGGCATGCTGGGAACCATTCAGGCAGCCGAGGCCCTGAAATATATTCTCCAAGTAGGCGACCTGCTCACCAACCGCCTGCTTACCTTCGACGCAAAGAAAATGACGTTCAGGACCATCAAGGTAAAGCGGCGTGAAAACTGCGAAGTGTGCGGACAGCATCCCACCATACACGAGCTCATCGACTATGAGAAACCTGCCTGCGACCTGAAGTCACATTGAGACACATCTAAACGAACAAACATGGAGATTGAAAAGAATGTCATCAAGGATATGATTGCCCAGGCACGCAAAGACGCTCCTATAGAGACCTGCGGATACCTGCTGGGAAAGGACGGAACGGTGACGGAAAACTACTGGATGGAAAATGTGGACCACAGCACCGAACACTTCTCGTTCGCCCCAAAGGATCAGTTCGCCGCCCTGCACTACGCCCGTAGCAAGGGACTGAAGATACTGGCCAACTGGCACAGCCATCCCGCCAGTCCGTCACGGCCCTCACAGGAAGACCTGAGACTGGCGAACGATCCCAACATCCGCTACGTCATTCTCTCGCTTCTCGACGGAGTGCACATCAACTCGTTCCAAGTGGAGAAAGGCATCGTGATAGGGAAGCAGCAACATTACGAAGAAAAGGACAACGACTGAACCGCCGGCATGACAAGGACGTCAGAAAAAACAAGGAGCCTCTGCACGACAGGCTATCAAGCGAGCGACGGAAACATCATCCGTCCGTAAAGAAGAAAGGAAAAAGGCATGTACAGAATACCAGCAAGTCTCGACAGCGACATTGATTACACCGAGTCGCTCATCGAAAAATACAAGAACGGAGAAATATCCGCCCAACAACTCAAGAGCAACCGTGTGCCCATGGGCATCTATGAGCAACGGAAAAACAACCACTACATGTTGCGTGTACGCTGTGCCGGTGGCCTCATCACCCCGGAACAGTTGGCAACCGTGGCCCATGTGGGCAAGCAGGTGTCCACCTCGCACCTCCACATCACCACCCGGAGCGAGATACAGATACACAACGTGGACCTCGCCGATGCCATTCCCAGTCTGCGAAAACTCGAGAAAAAGGGACTCAGCACGGCTGGCGGAGGCGGCAACACCGTAAGAAACATGACGGTGAACGAGATGAGCGGACTGACCGCCGACGAGGCTTTTGATGTCTATCCCTACGTGGAGGAACTGACCTCTCGCCTCATCGCCGAGAAGGATTCCTACACCATGCCCCGTAAATATAAGGTGGCGTTCGACTACAACATCAAGGATGCCGACACGTCCTACGTCGCCGACTTGGGTCTGCAGGCGCAGATCAAGGATGGTGTGAGGGGCTTCCGCGTCCTCATCGCCGGCAGCACGACCTCCAGTCCCCACACAGGATGGGAGGTCTTCGACTTCTTGCCAGAACGCGATCTATACCGGGCCGCCAAGGCGTTGAAGAACTGGTTCAACAAATATGGCAACCGACGGAACCGGCACCGTGCGCGGATGCGCTTCGTGTTCTACAAATACGGAGAGGAAGAAGCCAAGCGACTCTACTACGAGGAATTCGAGGCACTGCGCAAAGACAAGAGCCTCGACTTCGAGGCACCCGCCTTGCCCTTGGAGCATCACCGTCCCGACTTCGCGCCGGAGAGCGACGACAGCGAGGAGTTCCTCACCTGGAAACGGCGCTATGCAGGGAAACAGACAGCGCCGGAGACGAAGGGAGAGAACCTGTGGTATGCCTATATTCCCATTGAGCACGGCAACCAGCGTCCCGAATTCTTCGCCGCCACGGCAACGTTCACCGGCGCTTTCGGCAACGACGTGATACGTTTCACCAAGAAGGAACAACTGCAACTGCGCAACATTCCCGAGGAATACCTGCCCAATGTGTATCATTTCTTCCGTCGCCAGGGCATCTATCAGGTGGACTATCCCAAGGTAGTGACCAACCTTACATCGTGCACGGGCGCTGATACCTGCCGACTGGGCATCTGTCTGCCGAAGCCCGCCCTTGAGGCCATTGCCAACCGACTGCTGAAAAGCGACATCGAGCTGGACCGACTCGGCAGTTTCGAGCTGAAGATGAATGGTTGCACCAACATCTGCGCCAATGCCACGTGGGCCGATCTCGGCTTCAGCGGAAGAATAGGACGCGTAGGAGATGACCCCTATCCAGCCTATACAGTATGGTTGCCTACCAAGGGTCCCCATGAGATTGACACTCAACAAGGATACGTACCCGCAAGACATCTGCCCGCCTTCGTCGAGGATTATCTGCGCGATGTGGCTGAGCAACAGGACAATTACACCGACTATTACGACTACGTGGCACGCAGGGGAAAGGATGTTATTGCCGAGCTCATCAAGAAACACAAGGGCGTAAAGCCCTTCGCCGAGGAGCCGGAGGCTTATTACGACTGGGACGAGGACGAGAAATTCAGCCTCATCAAATACGGACAGGCAGAATGCTCTGCTGGCCTCTTCGACATCATCGAGCTCGACCAAGACACTATCCGTGAGAAGCGGAAACTCCTGGAGACAGCCCCGGAAACCGACGTTGAGAAGATTCTCCACGACATTGTCTTCTCGGAAAACCGTATGCTGCTCGTCACGAGAGGCATTGATCCGCGTACCGATGATGATGTCTACAACGGCTTCATCCACCAGTTCATTGAGGCGGGCATCGTTCCCGAGCGCTTCCGTGTACTCACCGAGCGGGCACGCAACAATGAATCGCTCAACGAATACCGTTCCCTGATATTCGAATTGGCCGACCTTCTCAATGATCTCTACAAGAACATGGACGACAGTCTGCAGTTCAAAGTACCGGCAAACAAGGATAACAAGCCTGACGCTGCCGCCACCACGGACAGCGCATCGGCCAAGGACACCGCATCCTCGAAGGACGGTGAGGCAGCGGCAAAGGACGACACGGCGAAGGGCAGCAACAACACGGCACAGAAAGACGACTCGGAAGAAAAGGAGGAAGAAAAGGAAGCCTCCCCTGCAGAAGACGAGATCAAGGTCGATGTATTCAAGGATTTCCGTGGCGTCGCTTGCCCAATGAACTTCGTCAAGACAAAGATTGCGCTGACGCCAATGAAGAGTGGCGATGTCCTCGAAATTCTCCTTGACGACGGCAAGCCCATCCACAACGTTCCAGGCAGCGTGAAGAACGAGGGACACACCGTTCTCAAGACAGAGAAAGTGGACAACTACTGGAAAGTGGTAATCAGGAAGAAATAACAGTTTCTGCCTCAGCAACAGAGAGACCTTCAGTCCTCAACAAGAGGTCTGAAGGTCTTTTTTTTATCCATTATCCTTATCAACATATCTAAACTCGGCTCTTCTTTGCCAACGGATCACGTACCGGGAGGATGGCATCGTCGCCAGGCAGGTCAATGGAAAAGGCTCCATCCGGGGAACAATGGCCAAAAAGAAGAACCTCAAAAACAGGAAATCATGAGCAACGACCTTATGTATCTTCCCATCTCCATCGCCTATGGGGACAGCATTGTCATCGCGGGCGGCAGCGAGGAGGGCATTAAAAAAGCACGAAGACTGGCAAGGCTGACCCACCACGTGACTTATATCGCCCCCAATATTCCCGAAGAACTGACGACCCTAGGTATACGACTTGTGGAGCGTGACTTCCTGGAAACAGACTTGAAAGGCGTGCGCCTGCTCTTCATCTGCACCCCTTCGCGCCAGCGCAACCACGACCTCAAGCGTCTGGCAGCGCACCACGGCATCGTCACCTGTGTCTGCGATGATCCGGAATATTGCGACTTCATTTCCCCAGCCATTCTCCGGGAAGGTCCCATCTCCATCTCCGTCGGGTCAGACGCTACCGACGTGAGGCGTTCCATCCGCATACGCAACCGTATCCGCCAACTGGTGGAACAGGGACTGCTCGACCTCTCCTAACCTCCGTTCTCCCATAAAATAGCCATAGCAACTCGCTAACCTTAGGTATGGAAAATAGCCCTGAGATGGTATTTCATGCCCCATCAAATCATCGTACTTTTGCAATGTGAAAACGAAATAGTATCGCATCGCTTATGGATAATTACAAAAACATCACCCATCTCAGAGAACTCGAATCAGAGTCTATCTATGTCCTGCGCGAGGTGGCCGCACAGTTTGAGCGCCCCGCCATCCTCTTTTCTGGCGGAAAGGACAGCATCGTGGTGACCCATCTCGCCTACAAGGCCTTCTATCCGGCCAAGATTCCCTTCGTGTTACTACACATCGACACGGGTCATAATTTTCAGGAGACCATCGACTACCGCGACAAGCTCGTGAAGAAGCTCGGCGCACGCCTCATCGTAGGCTCCGTACAAGAGAGCATCGACAAGGGACGCGTGAAGGAAGAGACCGGATATTACGCCTCGCGCAACCGTCTGCAGACCACTACCCTGCTCGACACCATCGACGAGTATAAGTTCGATGCCTGCATTGGTGGTGCCCGACGCGACGAGGAGAAAGCACGTGCCAAGGAGCGTTTCTTCAGTCACCGTGACGAGTTCGGACAATGGAACCCGAAGAACCAGCGCCCCGAACTGTGGAACATCTTCAACGGACGCAAGAACATGGGTGAGCATTTCCGCATATTCCCCATCTCCAACTGGACCGAGATGGATGTCTGGCAATACATCTATCTGGAGAACATCCCCATGCCAAGTCTCTATTTCACCCATGAGCGCGAGGTGTTCCGACGCGACGGACAATGGTTGGCAGCCCTCCCTGTCATCAAGCGGAAGCCTGACGAGGTAGTGGTACGAAAGCAAGTGAGATGCCGGACCATCGGTGACATCACGTGCACGGGACTCACAGAATCGAAAGCTGCCACCGTGGCTGACATCATCGACGAGATTGCCGCAACGAGAGTCACAGAAAGAGGAGGACGGGCCGACGACAAACGGAGCGAGACCTCCATGGAAGACCGAAAGAAGGAAGGATACTTCTAAACGTCACGACACCCGCATACGGACCATACACCATTATCACAGCTTACTAAAAAAAATTCGACTTATGCCAAACACTAGAGGATATCTCAACATGGAACTGCTCCGCTTCTCCACGGCAGGAAGCGTGGACGACGGAAAGAGCACGCTCATAGGGCGGCTGCTCTACGACAGCAAATCAATCTTCGAGGACCAGTTGCAGGCCGTGGAGGCCGCTTCGAAAAGCAGGGGCAACGAGGAAGTGAATCTCGCCCTACTCACCGACGGACTGCGTGCCGAGCGGGAACAGGGCATCACCATCGACGTGGCCTACCGCTATTTCGCTACACCCAAACGAAAATTCATCATCGCTGATACGCCGGGACACATACAATATACCCGGAACATGGTGACAGGCGCCAGCACGGCCGACCTGAGCATCATCCTCATCGATGCTCGCCACGGCGTACTGGAGCAGACCGTGCGCCACAGCTTCATCTCCTCGCTCCTCGGCATTCCCCACATCCTCGTGGCCATCAACAAGATGGACCTCGTGGACTATTCGCAGGATGTCTACGACAAGATTGTAGCCGACTACCGGAAGATGTCCCAGGTGCTGAACATCCGAAACGTGGTCTTCATCCCCATCAGCGCCAAGGACGGAGACAATGTAGTGGATAAGAGCGACAAGATGCCCTGGTACACGGGCCGTACGCTGCTCGACTTCCTCGAGACTGTGCCCGTGGGACACAAGAGCGTGAGCGACTTCTTCCGCTTTCCCGTGCAGTATGTCATCCGTCCCATCAGCGACAAGTTTCCCGACTATCGCGGCTATGCCGGTCGCGTGAGCGGCGGTGTCATCCGTCCCGGCGACCGCGTGAAGGTCTATCCTTCCGGCATGGAGAGCCATGTCAAGGCCATCGACTTCGTGGACAAGCAACTGCCGCAGGCCATGGCTCCCGAGAGCGTCACCCTGCGACTGACCGACGACATCGACGTGAGCCGGGGCGACCTCATCGTCAAGGCGGACGAGAGACAGCCCCTCGTACAGCAGGACGTCACCATGAACGTATGCTGGTTCAACGAGCGGCCTGCCACCATCCGGGGAAAGTATATCATACGCCAGGCCACTTTCGAGACACAGGGCATCATCCGTTCCATCAACTTCAGGCGCAACATCAACACCCTGGAGAAGGAGACGGGCGTAACACAGCTCAACATGAACGACATCGCCGAGATAACGGTGCACACCGCCTCGCCGCTGGTCTACGACAGTTATCAGGACAACAAGGTCACCGGCAGCCTTATCTTCATCGACCCCGACACCAACGAGACCGTTGGAGCCGGCATGATAGTCTGAAAAGAATAACGATATGGAAGAAAACATTAAAGAGAAAATCAGCCAGTGGAACGAGACCCTGGCACAGCAGTCGGCTGAGGAGGTGGTGGCTTTCTTCCTGCGCACCTTCCACGGGAGAATAGCTCTCTCGTCGAGTCTGAGCATTGAGGATCAGACCCTCACCGACATCATTGCCCACACCGACCCGACAACAAGGATATTCACCCTCGACACAGGACGCCTCTTCCCAGAGACCTACCAGCTCATCGACAAGACAAATCTGAAGTACAATATCCCTATTGAGGTATATTTCCCAGATTACAAGGCGGTGCAGCAGATGGTGCGCGAGGAGGGCATCAACCTTTTCTACAACTCCGTGGAAAGTCGGCACCGTTGCTGTCAGATACGCAAACTAGAACCGCTGAAGCGCGCCATGCAGGGGCTCGACGCCTGGATCTGCGGACTGCGACGTGAGCAGAGCATCACCCGGAAGGACATGCAACTTGTAGAGTGGGACGACATTCACGACAAGGTGAAAATCAATCCGCTCATCAACTGGAGCGAGCAACAGGTGTGGGACTATATCCATAAGCACCACGTGCCCTACAACAAGCTCCACGACAAGGGTTATCCCAGCATAGGATGCGAGCCGTGCACCCGTGCCGTGAAGCCCGGTGAGGACATAAGAAGTGGCCGCTGGTGGTGGGAAGACCCGCAACACCGCGAGTGTGGCCTCCATCAAAGGGAATAATGCCAATGAACTACAGATTCGCAAAAGACCGGGCGGCGGCTTCCGTCATGTTCATTTTTACCGCCGCCTCCATCGTTTTGGTGGTCATCATGGCCGTGGGACTCTTCATCAAGTCAGCGCCCATTCTGTCCACCCACTCCCTATGGAGCCTCCTCACGGAGAGCAGTTGGAAGCCCATGCAGGGCAAGTTCGGTTTTCTGCCCTTCATCGCCGGCACCTTCTGGTGTACGGTGCTGGCCCTTGTCCTGGCGCTCCCCGTCTCTTTTTTCATGGCTGTCTATCTCACGGAATACCTCCGTCCGCGCATACGTCGCTGGGTCTATCCCTTACTCGACATCCTCGCCAGCCTGCCCAGCGTCATCTACGGCGTCTACGGCACGCTGCTCATCGTCCCCTGGATAGCCCACACCGTGGCGCCGATGGTGGGACGTCGCAGTTCGGGCTACACCGTTCTGGCAGGCGGAATCGTGCTGGGCGTCATGGTGCTGCCCATGCTGGTGTCGCTCTTCATGGAGATGTTTGCCAACGTGAGCAAAGACCTGAGAGAGGCATCGATGAGCCTCGGCGCCACGAAATGGCAGACCGTGAAGTTTGTGGTGGTGCGCAAGGCTGCTCCCGGACTCCTTGCCGCCGTGGTGCTGGCTCTGAGCCGTGCCCTCGGCGAGACCATCGCCGTTCTCATGGTCTGCGGCAATTTGGCCATCGTGCCGGGCAGTCTGCTCGATGCCTGCTACCCCATCCCCTCCCTCATCGCCAACAACTATGGCGAGATGCTCTCCGTGCCGATGTACGAGAGCGCACTGATGCTGGCGGCCTTCCTCCTGTTCTTCATCATTGTAGTGCTCAATGTCGGCTCGCGACTGGTGCTGAGGTCCATGAAGAAAAGTCTATGACAAGGGCAAACCTGTCCGGATAAAGCCGGACTCCCGGAAACTCCGGATAAGCCGGAATATCTGAAAATTCCTGGCTGTCCGGAGCAGCCCTGCCCTCCAAAACAAAAGCTCATGAAAAAGAAATTCATCGAGGAGCGGGTGGCAAAGACGCTCATGGTGGCGTCTGTGCTGCTCGTGGCCTTTCTCGTAGTAAGCGTGCTGGGCACCATCTTCCGCCGGGGCCTTCCCGTCCTTTCCTGGGAGATGGTGAGCCAGTTGCCCTCCGGAGGATTTTACATCGGTGGCAAGGGAGGATTTCTCAATGCCATCGTGGGCAGTCTCTACATCGTGGGGGCATCCACCATCCTGGGCCT
>JBMNUW010000119.1:0-10411 GCA_050946475.1 Prevotella sp. | reverse complement strand
CTTGTTTCTCTGCCTATAAGTGCATCGACACCCCAACCGCCGTCCAGAAACACCTTTACAGATGCTTCAGACAGCATTTCAAGAATCTCACATGCATCAAAATAAGTGACCATAAAATTTCGATTTAGCTGTGTAAAGTTATTCTATTTTGATTGGAATTGCAAAATACTGAGGGGATTATTGTTAATTTAAGTGCAAGCCGAGAGGAATGGAAGCTTGCTTACATTTCCGAGCGCATCCTTAAATGCCAGCGAAGCTGGAATCTCTCGGGCCACGGAGTGCTGAGGGTCCACTCCGCACTGCGGTAGCGAAGGCGATCATTCTTCCCCTGTGGGGATAAGAGGGGCATAGACCAGCTGGAATCTTTTGGCTTTTGGAGGAGGAAATTTTGCATAAAGAACGCAGAGATTTTGTCCGTAGGCAAAATCGCGGAGTTTGCAAAATTTGCCGGGGGAAAAAGACGAAAGTCTCCAGACCGCTGTTTGTTTAATCGAGCGAAGCGAGTTATGAATGGAAGAGGATTGACTGGATGCAGGAGTGCAGCGGATGCAGCCTGGCAATCTTCTGATACCGCTCTGCCCATCAGGGCAAGTCTTCTGACGGCTTGCCCGGCTGAAGTCTTGCCGGGCGTTTTATGTGTGCGTGGGGTTCAGCGAGAGTTTGAGGATCTGCTTGCAGTCCTCATATTCTCGCCTGTGCGGTGGGTATAGAAGGTTGCCGACTGACCGGCAGGGAAGTGGGCAAGTGCCGATTATAAATAGAAAAAGGTTGTATCTCTACAACCTTTATGGGGATTTCGTCGGGTCAGCTAATCATTTCGACGGTTTTAATTTTGAATATGATTACGGAACGCGGAGGGTGTTGAGCCCTCCGCAGTGTTTTATAGGAACCACAATGAATCTTTACCAATGCCTTCAAGTACATTGCTGTCTTGAAAGTGAGGCGCAATCTGTGCTACCATTTCTGGATATTTGATAGTTACAGGCAGATTCTGCTGTGCAACAGATTTCCAGTATATGCGACTAAACTGATATACTTGGTCAATAAGACCGGTAATCACAGTTTGATTAAGGGTCTCAGGTGCATTCGGACATCGTATTTTCAGCTTAACTGGGAATGGGTAACTATCTGGCTTGCCCTGATAGTTTTCATATCTCGTGTTATTGCATAATAAGAATGTACCATTTCCCAAATTGACGAATCTTCCACTGTACGGCATCATGTCAGGTGAGGCTTCGTCGAATATGATGATGTCCTCAGACTCCGTTTTGTTAATGGTGACGACATAGATTGGGATGTCGCCAAGATCCAGTTCGTACAAGGAGTTTTCAATAGCTTCTACCTCATCTTCACGCATGTCCTTATAATAATGAATTATTACCCTAGAAGGAATTTCGATAGTGTTTTTGAAGTTCCTTATTGCCTCTTGGATGGAACCGGCTAACTCTAGGAGTTCATCCTTGTGGAAATACTCAAAGGAGTTAAAGCATCCTGTATTATCAAAAGAGAATGCTGAGCCAATATACTGCACTTTATCATCTTTAAACGCACCAACACCGACCACAAGTTCATGTTTAGGGCTAACATTAAGTTTCCAAGGTATGCCGCCTAATTTCGCATTGATTGCTATCGACATGTTCTGGAGAGTAAACCCAAAGTTATATGTGCCTTTTGATTTATCCTTGTTAAGCTGTTCTATCATCTTTTCTACTTCTATACATTGTAAAGCAATGTCATATTGAAGCAGAAGTTCTTTCAATGCATAATATACCCGCTTTTGCTTTACATCACCTGCGGACTTACTAATAGGGGTGAGATATATCGCAATATACTTTACGTTTGGGTCGAACTGTTTGTTTTTCAATTGCTCTTTAATCTCCATAGTTGGATCTGGAGAATTGAATAGCAGACCCTTTTCATAAGTAAACTTTAGGCCAAGGTATGTTTCTAAACCAGTATAGTACCCATATTTGCCATTTTTGCATTTCAGTATATCGCCTAAGTTCATTGCAATTTCTTTATGGTCTACATGAGCAATAAGCATAACCTTGATATCTTTAAAAATAGGCTTTGCAAACGGACCATCATTAGTGCCGCGACGTGGTATGAAACCAGTTATGTGCTCGCCATTCCCTTTTTTTCCAAAGATTAGATCCTTACTTTTAGGGCTCACTTGACCTGTATCAACCTTTGTGAAGGAGTTTACAACGGGGATTATTCTTCTGAAATTATCAGTCAAAAGATGTTTATCTTTAAACTCTTTGATTTTTGGGATATAGGTTTTATATCGATTCTTTGCAAATGGACTATCTTCAGAGTCGTCGTCATCGTAGCCAAGGTATGAGGCTAGCTTATTGTTGACAATGGGGTATACTATGCTAAAATTAATATCTTCGCCATCCTCATAACGAGTTTGTAGCTTATCATATCGGGTGATATAGAAACGCTTTTTACTTACGTCGTTATCTATTATACGATAGGCTAAAACCTTGTTAATTAAGGAAACCGGATTAACTTTCATCTCACCAAATGGATCAGAGTTCTGAGCGTTGTATTCATCTATGAATTTAGATATGCTTTTAGGTAGCACTTTTGCTGGCCTGTCATATGATATAACCAATTCCGGTTTACGATAGCCATAGTTATAGTTTACCTTAATTGTAAACCTATCATAGTATAAGCATCCTGCTATCTTGTTCTTCTTAGGAGGTGATGTCCTTATCCATACTTGAGTGTCCCCAACGAACGTAGTGTCTGCGACCATATTTAATCTTTGAAAATACAACCTTATTTCACGATTATAATATCGTTTGATAAGTGAGAAATTAAGTCGGTCACTGAAATCAATGTCCAGAGCATCAAATCCATCTATCTCACGAGTAAAAGATGTGTAAATCTTCTCACCATTACTAATGTCAGGGTAAATCTCGCAAATATTAGCAGGGAATAGCTGATGGCTCAGTGGAGTCAGTGCAATATCCCTTCTATCTTTACGAGTGAAATAAAACCTTACAGGTCTCTCAGGAAAATCAAACATTAGGGTGTTAAGAAGAATGTCTTCTATGGATGAAAGCTGGATGTAATTGTTCTTTTGACTATAAGCCATAAGCAAAATTGAGTTTAAAGGATTAAGTAATAGATTGATTAGAGGCTCTGGACTACCTCGCTAACAAATTTACTTAATATTTTGCGACCCTATTTCAGATTGTTGGAAAAAGTTATTAACAGTATTTTAGACAAAGCCCCCAGACTGATGTCTGAGGGCGATGAGGTTATACTTTGGTGTATTTACCATGTGCAGGATTCTCCAGCTTTCCATCGTCACACCATTTGCGGATGACTCTGTCCATGGACTTAGGATTCAGTCCCATTTGAGTGGCGATGTCAGCGTAAGTCTTTCTGTCGAACTCGTCTGGTAGAGCCTCAAAGAACTTCATATGTGCAGACTGGCGTTGCGCTGCTGAAGCTGTTCTTGGAGCGGCAGTTGTGTTCGCTAATGTGTGGAATACTCGTGCGTCGTGCTGGATTAAGACATCAGCTATGGTCTTGGCTGTGCGGTAGTCTACATCCATGCAGCAGAGTGTGTCTTCAAAGTTGCCGTCTTCCATTATCCTGAGTGCAGAGAGGCACATTGCGATTCGGTACATTATGACTCCTAAACGGCGCACTGTAGCAACAAATTCTTCTCCGCAGGTCTCTACGTAGGTTTGTTGCCATTCGTCAAATGTAGCGTTGAAATCTGCCTCCTGTTCTGCAGTGAAGTAGAAGGTGATGTCAGTGGTAGCCTTTAGGATGTTGAAGAAGTCTTGGTATTCTTTGCCGAGGGTTTGGAAGTAGTCCTCAAGGGTCTCATTGCCGGAGTTCGCAAAGACGTTGTTCCATACGAGTTTTGTGTCCAAGTAGTAGAACGCAAATCTTGAGAAGAGACCGTTCTCGGCATCTGATATCAGGTTTAGGATCTGACGTGGTGTACCGGTGAGTAGGGTAGAGAGCTTTGGCTGTTTGATGTTCACATACTCACGGTCCTTACGTCTGATATAGGAGATGGTCTCGTGGTGGAATGCCTTGCGGAAGCCGTCTGAGTAGTTGCCGTAGTCTGACCCAAATGTGTTTGCGAGGGTGTCTCCTTCGGTCTCGAACATCAATCCTTCTCCGCCGTTGTCGTTGAGAACCTGGTAGACAGCAGTTGCCGAAGAGTTTGCAGGGATGAAGAGCATTCGCATTGGCGGTTCTTCAGGTTTTTCCATATCTACTTTCTTCTTTCCTGCTGCGTTGTACTCTGCCAGTTTGTGTTTGTATTCCATTACTTCGGCCTCGTTGATTTCACGGAGGCGGTCATGAATGGGTTCTACAAGATGTCTGCAAAGATTGAGTCGACCTTTACCTGATGATGCTCTTGCAGTGACGAAGAGGAATAGGTTAGGGTAGACTGTTCTTCTATCATATACTCCTTTGATGTGTGGCATACAGGCTGAGAGAACTGTGAGTGTTCCTAGGAGGAGGATGTCAGAATCGGCTTCAGAGTTACTGATACTTACTATCTTCTTGAGAAAGTCGGGGAGTGAATCTGCCACTTCCTGTGAAAAGGTCGGTAACTCGATTTCTTGGTCCATTTCCGCAGTTTCCGCAATATCTGCAATTTCCGCAGTAAGTGATTCTGCGGATTTACTCTTTATTTCCGCATTTCTATGGGGTGCGGATTTTGCGGATTCTGCGGATATTGCGGATTTGGAGCCTGTGGAGATTGATATTCCTGCATCTTTTGCTTTCTGGAAGAAGGTTTTGATAGTCACTCCAGATCCACCGGATTTGAGGCAGTTGTTGAACTGCTTGTCGGTTTCAGCATGATTGTAGTCAGGATTGAAACGGCTGATGCGGTGAAAGTAATCTCTACCTGCTTCGCCGAGTTCTTCTGAGAGTGCAAAGCCAAGGTCTAGCCAGTTGCTGTAACCAGCTGTGATGTCGGTGTGGGCAGCTTCAATGCGCTGAATGATAATCTCAATATCTTCTTGTACAGAAGTTTGAGGAATGTGAGCTGAAGTAGCTCTTTTGGTTGTTTCTGGTGCAGGAGCTGGCGGGTTCAGCCAGTCCTCTACTATAAATTGTTTCTTTGGCATATCTACAAATAGTTTTCGTTAATGAAAGCGTTGGGGTCGTAACAGAGGAAGCAAGCACGTGAGATGTCTTTGCCTGTACCATCTATATTAACTCCGTATGTTTTGAATATGTAGTTCTCTACTGCTTTGAAGAAGAATGGGTGAGGGAGTTCCTGCGGCGGAATTTCTATGACCCATTTCAGTCCGTCCCCAGATGGACTTCTGAATAGAAGTACGGTGTTGAAATACTCATCGTTCAATAACTTAGTGAATAGTACTTCAGGTTCTTCTATATGGTCAAAGTCGATACAGAGCAGACCAGAGACCTTCTTGACAGAGTTATTGGATCTTACGTCAAATTCTCCGCAGAAGGTTACATAGTCAAAGTTGGCGGCTTTGTATAAGCGTGCTCTGCTTTTGTCTGCAAGGATACTTCTGAGTTTTTCAGTACGTTCCTTGGCGTATGGACCGACAATGTAGTTATAAGCGTCACGGATGGTTATACTCTTGTGAGACTTGATATTCTTGATTGGGGCCTTGAAGAATGAGAATTTAGGGCCTTTGTCAATGTCTGAACGAGGAGTGTTTCCGTACTGCGTTCGTTCTCTGTCTAAGTTCAAGTTCATCTCTCGATTAAGCGTATTAAGTAATTCTTGACCAGACTGTTTGTAGTAGAGTTCCGCAAAGTCTAATGCGGTTCCATCTGGTATGGCTCCGAATTGGTCTTTGTGGTAGGCTGTCTCATCTGAAAGTCTTCCGACAGGACTGTTGCGCTCGAACCATATGTGAAGTGTTCTTGCACCCCCAGCAAATGGATTTTTGCAAATTCCGCAATCTCTGCCAACTACTTTGATGACTATTTCGTCAGGGTAAAACTTCCTTAAGATGTGGGCGTAGATATCCACGCCCCACATCGTTCTTTTAAGGAGAGTTTCTTTATCAATAGTCTTCTCCATAGCGCTTGCGAATGTTAAACATTACGTAGTTGTTGCGGAGAATCCTTTCGATGTCCTGCTTGAGGTAGTACAGCTTGTGTCCTATCCTTGTGAAAGGGATTGTGCCGTTGGATCTCAAGGTCTGAAGCGTGCGTGGGCTGATTCTGAGCTTTATCATCACTTCCTGACCGTCAATCCAGTCTTCCAGGTTCGCGTCCTTGGAAAAGTTCTGGATACTCTCTGGCTCTTTGCCTGCGAATTCCTCCTGGTATACTTCCTCCATGAGAACTTCAATCTGCTCATTAGTAAGGTCTTCAAGGGTGATGATCTCTCGCTTAAGCAGTTCTTTCTGAATAGATGGAAGCTGACGGAGTACCTTTCCGAGGTCGTCGTTCTTGTCGGCTGCAATTGCTATGATTACATTACCGATAGTAGTGATCTTACTCATTTGCCGGTCCTCCTTCTGTTAATGTAATCAATAGCCTCAGCTTCAATCTCTGCGTCTGTCATCTGACGTCCGTCATTAATCCAAGCTTCTATTTCCGACCTTTTGAAGATGAGTTTCTTACCGGTCTTGTAGTAAGGAATCTGTCCGATGCGTACCCATTTGTAGATGGTAGCTGCAGCAGGATGTTCTGGATGAAAGTCCTGGAGTCCTTTAAGGTCCATCATTTCATCTTGTTTGACTTTGGGAGCCTGAGTCTTGGTTTCAAGAAGGTATTCGAGTCTTGTTACCTTCTCGAGGAGTAACGATAGTGCCTGGGGCACGTCGTTAAACGATAGAGTCTTTAAAACGTCTGCCATATTGCATTGTTTTAAGGCGGTTCGACTTTCTCGGAGCCTACCCTAAATGAGAAAGCCGCAAATCCGACTATCGGACTGCGGCTACAAATCAATATGGGTCATTTTAGGCGATTCTTACGCCCATTTCAGGTTTTATACGCCCAAAATATGGGCGTATCTGAATATCAGTAAGTTAGCTTAATGTTTTTGTAATCTTCGATAACAATATCTTTAAATTGATGAGAAGTATATCGCGTTGGATCTTCTTTCGATCCTTCGTTTAGTACAAGGAAATTGCCTTTTATCTGGCGTGGACCTACATTGTTAAGAGCAATTGATATATGCTTATATATGTTCTCTTTGTTAACATTATACCTGTTCTTCAACATTTTGTCATATTCTAAAAATGACAGCATAGCAACGGCATATGGCGCCTGTTTTTCTACCATTTTAGTTATGAGTATCTGGACTTGTCTTGGTGTTAGCTCCTGTAACTTAGGTAATTCAGTGAAAGAATATTTTTGAACTTCAGTAAGGAAAATTTGAGCGTTAGTCGGTAATGTCTCTACTGGAGTTGCCTCAATTTGTGCTTGTTTAATTTCTATCTTCTTTATCTCCTTCAAGTGTGTGTCTTGTGGAACTTGCATTAGCAGGTATTCATTATATATCTTACTAATGCTTATGTACTTATTCTCCGGGATGTAATCTGCAAATTGCGCTTGAAATTCCATTACGAAGTATATGATGGCAACTTGAAGATAGTGACATATGTAAATATTTGAATAGTACAATCTATCAGTAAAGCGGGTATCAGGCCGTGACAACAATGATAGATCATATTGATTTTCATCAATAACCGACTGCAGTGTAGCTAATAATGGCTTAATAGCCCTGTCTATTTTCATTAATTTATAGGCAACTCGCTCCCTTGTTGGCATTGGGTCGCACGTCTCATATATAATTTTATTCAACTCTGATATTATACCAGCATTGATTATATCCTGGGCGTATCTTACCTTGAGAGAGGGTTGCGGATAGTTAAAATCAATCCTTAAATAAGGGTTAAAAGATTGAGTAACGACTGCAGAGTCATAGATAAGATTTCTGTACATATCTTCTCCTTGCTGTTGGGTAAGGAGTGAATGTTGGCTGCCCTTCAAAATCTCAGTTGCAATCTTTATCATATTCTATTCTCCAATTTTGATTATCTCCGCAGCCTGTTTCTTCTTCTCATTGACAAGGTCTGCATATATCTGTGTTGTACTTACGTTCTTGTGGGTAAGCATTTTGCTGACTGTGTAGATGTCTGCTCCTCCGGCTATCATAAGGGTTGCGTATGTGTGACGGAAACAGTGGAATGTTATGTATTTGTCAATTCCTGCAGATTTTACCCATGCTTTGAGTCTTCCGTTTACGAGCTGGCGTGTGAGTCCTTTGAATACTATACCTTCAGATGGCTCTCCACAAAGTTTCAGTGCCTGGTCGCTGATTGGAATGCTTGCTTCGGTTTCTGTCTTTTCGGTTTTGATGCGGATGCATTTACCACCGGAAGGGTAGTCCTGGATATGTTTCCATTCAAGTTGCAGGATGTCGCTCAAACGGAGCCCTGTGAGGCAGGAGAATATGGAAGCGTTCTTGAGAACAGGGTAGTCGCAGTGGGATTTTGCGAGTGTGTTGAGTTCTTCCAGGGTTAGATATTCTCGTTTTGTTTCCTGTGTCTCCAGCTTGTCTAGGAAGTCATTGATGTTTTCTTTCAGGTAGCCTTCTTTGTAGGCAATGGCAAGGAATGCTCTGAATGTGCTCCAATATCCGGCTGCGGAGTTTTGGGAGAGTTTGAGTTTTTCGCTCTTGATGCGGTTGGCTGTACTCAAGTATTCTCTGAATTTGTTGCAGAAGTCTACTGTGAGTTCGTCAAATACGCATTTGCCTTTGGTGAAGATGTTGAAATGTTCATATACTATTCTCCATTTCTTGTCTTTGCCAAGTAGGATGGAGTAGAAGTAGTCGAGAACGCTCATACGGCCTTTGGTTTTGTCAAGGAAGCCGTATTGTTCGTTGATAAGAGCTATTTCGCGTTCAGCTCTGATAGCTTCTGCCTGCTTTAGTTTCATAGCGTTGGCTTTGCGGTCAGAGGCTGTGCGTGGGCTTTTCATGAGATAGATGCCAAGGTATTCTCTACGGGTCATCTGCATTGTGCGTGGGTTCCTGATGGCAGGGTAGAAGTCCAGGTACAATGCGATTTTGCCGCTTGGGTATTCTCTTTTACGTAGTGTTACTTTTACTGCTTTCATGGCTACTTCATTTTGTCTAATCTATACTTCAATACTTTGGCTACCTCTTCTCTTATGAAGTACACAAAGTTACCTTTTTTTATTTTCTCAAGTCCATTATCTCGCAAAATAGTGAATAGGTGAGTGCGGGATAATTTATAGGTGTCCATTATTTCCTTTATGGTTATGTGCTTCACTGGATCAAGTGAAACTCCTCTTTCTGAGTCCCAATGAAGCTTGGATACATAAGTGAGTCCGCCTTTCCGTTTGCGGGGGATTTTGTGGCTCGTGCAGTATTCGCATATAGACTCCAGCTTCATACCGGTTGTTTCCATCAATTCTTTGAAGGTGTACCATTCTTTTATACCTGGGTGCTGGTTCACAAAGAAGAGTTTTTCCATTTCTTGCTTGTCATAGAAGGCTTTCCCGTGGATCATTTTTACTTTGGGATTATGCTTCTTTATGTTGGCATAGAATGTTACGTACTTGACGTCAAATTCTTCCAGTACCTGTTCACGTGTCATCCAGTTGGTGAGGATGTCTTCTTTAATGGCAATTGTGGTGTTCACGAGTGAGGCATTGGAATGTCCTACCTTTTCGAGATCTGCACGTGAGATCCTGATTGTGCGGTCTGTGAAGCGGTGGAGTTGAACGCTGTGCATCTCGATAATCTTGTAGAGTGTGTTCCTTGAGATCTGCAGTAGTTTAGCACCATCTGAGATTGTAAGGAAGTTCTTGTCAAGCAGAGCGAGGCGTTGAGTCTCTCTGACTTCAATACTGGTCTTTTTGAGTCTCTCGTCACGATTCTGATGTTTGAGGAGAAGCTTGGCGCATCGGTCAGAACAACAAGCTGTCCTGGACTGATAGGCTAGAAATTCTCTGCCGCATTGCTGACAGATTTTTCTGTAAGTTTTTCGTTCGGGCTGCATAGTGAGTTACTTAAGCAGCATTTACACTTTTACATGTTCATCTTTGTTCAAGGTTGTTCACTGTTGTTCAAAGTGTTCGGAACCTTGGCAGGATGTTCAGTATATGCAAAAATTTGTACCACAGATGTTACAAATGCGGTACAAATAATGGCAAATAAGTGTAGAAATGCATTAAAATATCATAAATGGTTAAACTTCGTTCCGAAGCCTAAAGCATTGGTAGTTATGATATTCTAATACTTTACGATATATGCTGATATCGGGCTATTTTCCGATGCAGAAGTGGCTGAATATGTTTCCGAGGAGCTCGTCTGTAGTGACTTCGCCGGTTATGGTGCCGAGGGCTTGATTGGCCTGGCGGAGATCCTCCGCAAGCAGGTCGTTGGAGACTCCGGAAG
>JBMNUW010000118.1:0-10469 GCA_050946475.1 Prevotella sp. | reverse complement strand
TGTCCCAGGTGAGGCTCAATCGTGTCCCAGGTGAGGCACAATAAGATTCAGCATAAATAACAATATGATCAAAGGCAACTCTCAACATAATTTAAGGCAAATGAAAGTGTTATAGATGCTGAAAGAAAAAGCTAGAGATGCTAAATGAGAAAGCAAGAGATGCCGAATTAGCTTGCCGGAGATACCGGATTAGTTTGCCGGTGATACCGGATTAACCGGATTAACCGGAAAATCCGGATAGGCCAGATAGGCCGGAATGACCGAGACTTCTTCGAGAAATAAAAAGCCAAGATTGATGAGGAACAGAATTACCTTGCTGTCACTGGCCGCACTACTGATGTTTTTCGCAGCCTGTGGACGACAGACATCCCAAAATGGTGGAGAGAGCAACAGACAATACTCAGAGCGCAACTGCTTTGTCAACGACATCTTGCTGCCCACTACCCCCGTAAAGAACCAAGGGCGCAGCAACCTATGCTGGCTCTACGCCATGCTAGGCACCATCGAAACCGACCGACTCGTACAGGGTGACAGCGTGAACCTGTCCACCGACTATCTGGCCCGTCGATTCATCGAGGAACAGGCCACTGAATGTTATTTTGCACGTAGTGACCGGCAGGTGTCGCTCCGCGGCATGTCCACCACCGCTCTGCACCTCTTAGAACATTACGGTGCCGAGCCTTTCGACTCCTATCACAACTACGAGGGTGTGAACTATAATGTACTGTCCCGCAAAGCCTCATCACTGGCACGTTCCTGCACGTCGCTGCGGATGCTCAGCAACCGTCTCACTGCCATCCTCGACCAGAAGATAGGTTTCATGCCGCTCCATGTATTCATGCTTGGAGCAGAGTACACGCCCATAGAGTTCGCTCACAGCATCTGTCTGCCCGGTGACTACGATGCCTTGACGAGTTTCACGCATCATCCATTCGGTTCCCGCTTCGTCCTCGAATCGCCTGACAACTACTATCGTGACAATTTCTTGAACGTACCCATCGACAAACTCATGGGGACCATCGTTAGCTCCCTTCGCGCCGGCCGCGCTGTCTGCTGGGAGGGCGACATCAGTGAACCGGGCTTCAATTTTTCCAACGGAACGGCACTCACCGCCGAGGACCGCCACAATGCCCGGCTTTCCAAAAAAGCTTCAATAAAGCCTAAGCACCCAACCAACATTCAGCCTCAACATCCCACTGTAACCCAAGCGGACCGTCAGCACGACTATGAACGCCACCTCACCACCGACGACCATGTGATGGAAATTTGCGGAATGGCCCATGACCGCTACGGACGCCGCTATTTCATCGCCAAAAACTCCTGGGGCAAAGGCAATCGCTTTGCCGGATTCATGTATCTCAGTGAGAATTACGTGAGAAGCAAGACAATTGCGATAACAACTATGCGCAATTGATAATTAACCTTCAAAATATTATTTCTGCAATTTATATAGCAACTTATATTACCACACAGCTTTCACACAATACACTTTTTGTTGTTCCTGCCTATCCAATTTTTTCTACCCTTTTTTACAACAGATTAAATCATTTGGGCGGAATGGTGTTTCCTATAACTTACCACTGCAAAAGCCTGTGCACTAAGCATCATGATGAAAGGCATAAAGGGTTGATGAAAGCGGGCCTCACCATGACCAAACAACAACAATACGGTTGTACCCACGAAGATGACTCCCAATGGAATGATGGCGGAGGGACAAAGTCTGCACCGAAACAATATCCAAGTACCGACCACAGCTGACAATAAAAGAAAATAGAAATAAGCAAGATTGACAAGTGTTATCCATTGTACGGGCGTCCAATGAAAGCGATCATGCACAATGGTCCGCATGCTTAGTTCCTCATACAGATATGACCTGTCTTGCTTATGGGGAAGAAAGACGCATAGATTAACATTATCTGTCGCATAGGTGTCGACCAGTTTGACGGGCATCTGCTTGAGATAGTCGCTCGGATGATCTTTGAGCCATGACATCCACCGCTGCCGCCACACTCTGTCTTTCTGATATACAGGCAGAGCGTCGAGACTGGCGGTACGCCATTCCTTATTCCCTATTGTGTCCGAAGGTTGAAGTACATGAGGTAACCAGTCGTCTTCCGAGTCTTTATTATTGTCTACACTGTAAGTGAGCAACGACATCCATCCCGTCTGTGCCTGGGCTATGAAATGACCTGTCCGCCACCAAGCCATTCCACCTATGAAACATACTCCTAATAAATATCCCGCCACAGGACGATAAAAACATCTTGGACGACGATACAGAATATAACCGACGAGAGGCAACAACATGACCAAGCCCATTGGTCTGAACCAATTAGCAAGTGCCAAGAGACATCCAGCCAGTATCCAATGGCGACGGCACAGTGCGAAATAGAAAGAAAGTAAAGAGAAAAATATAAAAGGACACTCACTCAGCAATGAGGTTCCTTGACCGTAATTTGCCGGATAGACCACAAAAAGAAGAAGGACTATTCGGGCTGTCCGTTCAGAAAAAAGACTCCGAACTATCTCATAAATCAGCCATGCCGAAGCTCCCTGTATCAAACTGTAAACTACGAGCAGAGGCACCACTGAACCTAAAAGCCGAAGAGAAAATACTACGGCATTAACGGTGCCCGTGTTCCATATAAAGGCCAACTTATTCAGACCGACAACTGCAGGATACCAATCTCCCTTCTCGATGCAGTCCTTTGCCAGTCCAAAATAGCCTGTAGAATCAGGATAAGGCGTAGGACCGAAGACTAAGAGTATGACTATTTGAACAACGGTATAAGTAAGAATAACCGCCGACGGCCATCCGACTTTCAGAATGGGAAAACTACCATTGGAATGACCTCCACTAACTTTCAACTTCCAGTGCGACATTCTAAGCACTCCCGTAAGTTAGTTGACCACTACTATTTTGCACACCACTCCTTTTTCTCCCTCACTGGTAGCAATTTCAACCATATAGACACCACTAGCCACACGCCGCATATTCTTATCCAGTCCATACCATTTATACTGTCCGTTTGTGGCACGTCCCTCTTCTACGAGGGTGCCGTTGACTGTCACTATCTTCACATCGGCATCTTCTTCAAGTCCGGTGATGGTAATGGCTCCCGTATAACCGGGCCGTACAGGGTTCGGATATGCCCAGACCGTATTCTCGGTCATCCCCTCAGCAGCTGTATTGGCATTGCTCATATAGGAGCAGAGACCGTTTTCCGTACCAAAGAACACTTCACCCGTGTCATCGTTGATGGCCATCGACACAATATTGTCTGACAAGAGACTGGAGTTGTCCGCAGTGAAATGATAAACCTGCGTCATATTGTCCGAGGCTATGCAATAGACACCACTACCTTTGGTTCCGAACCATTTACGATTAGCCTTGTCTACCACTATAGCGGCGATGTCCACGTTATTCAACAGGTAATCGGCATAATTGGTACCATCGTTACGGGGAACCTTCACTTGAGTAAATACAGGACTCGAAGCAGTAATCTGGTCGGGTTCTAACATTAACGGACCGACATTTGTCCCAATCCACATATTTTGGTCATCGTCCTCCGTAATGCACCTGATAAAAGTTGGAGAAACAGTGGTACCATCCTCATTAACAAACGAAGTATAGGTGACCGTTGCATCCGTGGAAGGCTGATAACATCCTATGGCCGGATTGTTGGAATGATCGTTGACAAACCACAATAGACTCCGAGAGTCGAACATCATTCCTCGCATATTGTCCCAAGCCCGACCGTCCTGCGTGAATTCCGACTTGTAATGAGAGGTCCATTGGTCCTCGTCTGCATCATACTCAAAGAGATTCGTCGTGGCACTTACACTGTTAGTAAGCCACAACTTTCCTTCATCATCGAATACGGTACTCATCACCAAATTATAATCTTTATTGGTGGAACTCACAGTAGCAGCACCTCTTAGAGGGCTATTTGCCGGTGTAAATTCCCGCTGATATTCCCCATCATAGAATTCATACAGCCCCGTACGTCCTCCAATAAAGATTCTACCGGTATCAGTCGGATCTACATCGATGGTAGTAATGTCCACATAAGAGTGACCTGTAACGGCACTGACATCCTCATCATTAATTGTCCAATCATTGCCATCCCAAATCTGATATGCACCCTTATATTCGTAGTCAGCAAATGCATCACGTCCGCCCGGCACCGTGTATAGCTTTCCATTACGCATTCTCATGAACCCGAATCTGTTGTATTTTGGTCCTCCGGGACTGAGTGTCTTCACCAAGGCCAGCAGATCTGAGTCAATGGTGTCAGTCTTTGCAGTATAGTCGCCCACACGAGTCCAGTTTTGTGAATCAAGCATGTTCGTGGAGAGGGATGCGCGATAAAGTCCGGCACTGGAACTGGAGGCATAGAGATAACCGTCTTCCTGATAGCAATAGTTCACCGGAAAGTTCAACTGATAGGTGTTCTGTATTGTAGCGTCGGAGACGTTAAGCTCCACAATACCGAAATTAGTTGCCATATAAACGGCACTTCCATTGACGTAGAGCGAATTGACGGTCTTGTCCACTGTAGTGGTCCAATCCATATAGTCGGCAATGTTCACCACGTTATCGCTACCGTCAAGGAGGTCTATATTGCTGTTGTCGTAGACAATAACGAGTCGGGCAGCTTTTGAACTCCACGCAATATGCGATATGCCACAGTCGTTGAGCACCGTTGTCTTATCATAGGTCTGCAGACTAAGGTCCGTTCTGTTGTAGCTGTAAAGTCCTCCGGAGGCCAGCACATAGATGATATGGTCGCCCGCCTCAACGATTTCCGTAGGCTCATAGTAGCTCAGATAAGCTTTCCACGTGCCTGTCTGCGCCACGGCTTTGCCTCCGGCTAAAGCCAATAGCATTACGGTGAGAAGATGAAAGATGGTTTTTCTCATTGCGGTGACATGGTATGAATTTTAGGAGCCTTCCGATAGAATATCAAAGTGCAATCGATAAACGATACACTAAGAACAATCGCTACACTGTTTCACCTACCCTGCTTTTCTCTCCTTAAGAAAAGCGGCGAGCTTGCGCACGGCACGACCACGATGAGAAATGCGATTCTTGGCTTCATCGCCCATCTCGGCAAAGCTCTGCGAGCTGCCCTCAGGCAAGAATATCGGGTCATAGCCGAATCCATCAGTGCCATGCTTCTCAGTTCCTATTTTACCTTGTACTTCTCCCTCGAAAGTATGACGCTCCCCGTTTATAATCAACGCAATTACGGTGCGGAATCGTGCCTTTCGGTTGTTATTATTTCCTAATTTGGCCAGCAGTTTCCGTATGTTGGCCTCACTGTCATGATCAGTTCCTTCGGCATAGCGGGCTGAATGGACTCCTGGCTCTCTGCCGAGAGCCTCTACTTCGAGACCAGTATCATCGGCAAAGACATTCAACGGCCCATAATGTTCGTTGATGTAGTCGGCTTTCTGCCATGCATTTTCCTCTAAGGTAGCCCCAGTCTCTGGGATATCCTCATAACAGCCAAGTTCGGCAAGCGACACTATCTCGAACTCATTGCCGAGAATCTCACGAATTTCACGGAGCTTATTGGCATTGTTGGTGGCAAATACTATTTTCATTGTGATGGATGTTTATGGGGAGGCCGACATTTCCAGAAAAGCCGGACAATCCGAAAAGACCGAAATATCCGGACATTCCGACCGCCCTCAGCAATTATTTCTTATTATTCTCTTGGAGCTCTTGATTGCGGCGCTGTGTCATCTCATAGAATTCCTCGGCCTTACGGGTAAGATCCTCACTCTCCTTGAGATGCTTGTCATTTACCTTGACCTTCATTTCATCAAAGCCTTCTCCGTAAACGCCTACCACGGAACTCTGACTTACAAAGGCATTGGGGTCGATAATCTTGATGAGACGGAAGATGTTTACGCTTTCGCGCTTTTTGGCAAGGATACAGAGCACCTTCATATCCTGACCGGTGTACCATCCGTGACCGTCGAGAATAGTCACGCCATGATCCATCTGAGTACCGATGGCATAGGCTATCTCCTTGTATTTCTTTGAGAAAATGAGAAACTGAACGCTCTGACGACTGGCATTCATGAAGAAATCGAGCGAAAGACATTCAATGCCCATGGCACACAGACCAAACACTACTTTATGAATTCGCTCTGTCATACCTCCGAATTGCGGGAAAAGCAAGCAACTACCGATGATGAACACATCGATGAGCGAGAGCACCTGACCCAAGGAAATGGTGTAATACTTGTTCACCGAAGCGGCGATGATATCCGTGCCGCCCGTAGAACCGTTATTGAAGAACACGATGGCCAGTGATGAACCGGTAATACAGCAGCCCACGATGAGCGCCATGAACTCCTGTCCCTCACCGAGAAAACGGACATAGGAGCCATCGGGATTGACTGGCATCAGCCAACTGCCCACATGCAACAGGAAATAAAGCATGAAGATAGCATAGATGGTCTTCATCAGAAAGCGCCATCCCAGCACTTTCAGACCCACGACCAACAGTGCGATGTTGACGATGAGGTAGGTATTCTCCACAGGTATCTTCATAGCATAGAAGAGAATAGCGGAGAAACCGGTGACACCGCCCGTCACTATCTCATAGGGCAGTAGGAAAAAAGTGAAGCCGAAGGCATACTGTATCAATCCGTAAGTGATGAAGAGATAATCTTTCAGTTCATTGTGAATAAGTTGGTTGTCAATATTCATAGGAATAAAGAATAAGAGGTGTCATAGAATAAAAAGTAACAAGGCATCAGGAGAACATCTCCTCCCGATCTTAATAATATCGGGAGGAGATGGAAAGAGGCGAAGATTACTTCACCACAATATTGATAATCTTTTTCGGAACGACAATCACCTTGACGATGTTCTTGCCGCTGATATATTTATTGGATCGTTCGTCAGCAAGAGTAGCTTTCTCAATGTCATCCTTGGAAGCATCGGCAGGGAAAGTCTTCTGATAACGGGCCTTACCGTTGAAGCTCACGGTGAGCTGCATCTCACTCTCCACAAGATACTGCTCGTTCCAAGTAGGCCATTCAGCATCGCAGACACTCTTCTGCTCGCCCAACTGATGCCAGAGCTCCTCGGCAATATGAGGAGCGAAAGGAGCAATGAGAATCACCAGGTCGCGCAGCAACTCACGGTTGTGGCACTTCTGCTGTGTCAGTTCGTTGACGCAAATCATGAAGGCGGAGATACTTGTGTTGTAGGAGAATTGCTCGATGTCCTGGCTCACCTTCTTGATGAGCTTGTGAACGCTCTTCAGACTCTCTTTTGAGGGAGCCTCATCGTTCACGAGGAAATGGTCGGAACGGTCCCAGAACAATGCCCACAGTTTCTTCAGAAAACGGAAGCAACCGTCAATACCGTTGGTGTCCCAGGGCTTGCTGGCTTCCACCGGACCGAGGAACATCTCATACAGACGCAGGGTGTCGGCGCCATATTCCTTGATGATGTCGTCGGGGTTGACCACGTTGAACATCGACTTCGACATCTTCTCGATAGCCCAACCGCAGACATATTTGCCATCTTCGAGGATGAACTCAGCATCCTTATACTCAGGGCGCCACTGACGGAAAGCCTCAATGTCAAGAATATCATTCTTCACGAGGTTCACCCACACATGGATAGGCGTGGTGTCATACTTGTCCTTCAGTCCCTTGGAGACAAACACGGGAGCCTTGTCATGGTCGTCGGAGTTCACACGATAGACGAAATTCGAGCGACCTTGAATCATTCCTTGGTTCACGAGTTTCTGGAAAGGCTCTTCCTCACAGCTTACGCCGAGGTCGAAGAGGAACTTGTTCCAGAAGCGGGAATAGATGAGGTGGCCTGTGGCATGTTCCGTTCCACCGACATAGAGGTCCACGTGGCGCCAGTATTCATCGGCTTCCTTGCCCACGAGTGCCTTGTCGTTGTGTGGATCCATGTAGCGCAGATAGTAGGCGGAGGAACCTGCAAAGCCCGGCATGGTGTAGAGGTCAATAGGGAACACTGTCTTTTGGTCAATCTTCGTGTTCTCCACGATGGTCTTGTTCACCGTGTCCCAAGCCCATTTCGTAGCTCTTCCCAAGGGAGGCTCACCGGTCTCAGTAGGCTTATATTCAGAGATTTCCGGCAGTTTCACGGGCAGGCACTCCTCAGGAATCATGCAGGGAATTCCGTTGTCATAATAGACAGGGAACGGCTCGCCCCAGTAGCGCTGACGGGAGAAGATGGCGTCGCGCAGACGATAGTTCACTTTCACGCGGCCGATACCCTTCTCAGTGACGAATTTTTTGGTCTTGGCGATGGCTTCCTTCACGGTCAGTCCGTTCAGCGAGAAACCGTCACGACCCTGCTTTCCGGCAGCAGGCGAGTTCATCACGATACCTTCCTTGGCATCGAAACTCTCCTCACTGACATCGGCACCCTCTATCAGCGGGATGATGGGCAGGTTGAAGTGCTTGGCAAAAGCGTAGTCACGACTGTCGTGGGCAGGTACTGCCATAATGGCACCGGTACCGTAGCCGGCCAACACATATTCGGAAACCCACACGGGGATAGCGTCTCCCGTGAGGGGATTGATGGCGTAAGAACCTGTGAAGACACCCGTTACATGATGGTCGCTCATGCGGTCCAGTTCGGTACGGCTCTTCACATAGTCCAAATATTTATCCACGTCGGCACGTTGCTCCTTGGTAGTCAACTGGTCCACCAAATCGCTCTCAGGAGCGAGCACCATGAAAGTGACACCGAACATTGTGTCGGCGCGTGTGGTGAAGATGGTGAACTTCACGTCGGAATCTTTCACGGAGAACTCCACCTCGGTACCTTCCGAACGTCCAATCCAGTTGCGCTGTGTCTCTTTCAGTGAGTCGGTCCACTGAATGGTGTCCAGTCCGTCGAGCAGACGCTGGGCATAGGCGGAGGTGCGGAGGCACCACTGCTGCATCTTGCGCTGCACCACGGGGAAACCGCCACGCACGCTGACACCGTCCACCACCTCATCGTTGGCGAGCACGGTGCCCAGTCCGGGGCACCAGTTCACCGTTGTCTCGCCCTTGTAGGCAATACGGTAGTTCATCAGCACCTCGCTCTGCTGTTTGCGGTCCATAGCGTTCCACTCCTCAGCGGTGAACTTCAAGGTGTCGTCTGTCTGAGCGGCTTGAAGTCCTTCGGTACCGTGCTGACTCAGATGCTCTATGAGCTTGCTGATGGGCTGTGCCTTCTTCAGATCAGTGTCATAGTAGGAGTTGAACATCTTCTCGAATGCCCACTGTGTCCAATGATAGTATTTCGGGTCACAGGTGCGCACCTCACGGTCCCAGTCGAAACTGAATCCTATCTTGTCGAGTTGCTCGCGATAGTGTGCAATATTCTCGTTGGTGGTCTTTTCAGGATGCTGTCCTGTCTGTATAGCGTATTGTTCAGCGGGCAGTCCGTAAGCGTCGTAACCCATGGGGTTGAGCACATTGAATCCTTTCAGACGCTTGTAGCGCGCATAGATGTCACTGGCGATATATCCAAGGGGATGACCCACATGCAGACCTGCTCCACTGGGATAGGGGAACATGTTGAGCACGTAGTACTTCTTACGGCTGGGATCTTCGGTCACCTTATAGGTTTTCTGATCTACCCAGGCTTTCTGCCATTTCTTTTCGATTTCGCTGAATTTGTAATCCATTTGGTATGTGATATTTATGTTTATTTCTTAATAAATAACTCATAGGTATATTCTGTCAGAAAGGAAGAGAAGTTCTTCAGAAGAATACGCTCTGACCGATACCTCAGAAGAGTGGCATCTTTCGACATCCAACTAAAATACACCTTATAATATATATATGATTGCAAAGTTACAGCAAAATGGAGATATAACAAAGGAAAACTCTTGTAAAATTTTCCATAACTACGCACTGATTTCTTGGATATATATTGGAAACCGTTTCTTTCTTTTATAGAGGTTTAAAAGAAGATTTAAAAAAGTCGTTGGGGTATAAAACGCACAATCCCCGTCGTTCCCATGTAAGGGAGACGGGGATTTGCGTTACCTGAATCAAATCTTTCTAAAACCTTAAATAAAACCTTTACCTAAAGAATAAAAACTAATCTTAAACCTAAAAACTAAAAACCTATATGAAACAATCTACTAACCTTAAACCTATTGAATTGTCAAGAGGTAAACTTCATCACGAGGTCTTTGTTCCTTTTGACGTTGCAAAGATAGTAACTTTTCCAATAGGCTGCAATAGCTCTTAGCTTCTTTTTGCATAAATCTGCATTATTCTTGACCTAAATCAATGTTTTTGTGTCCGTGCACAACACATTTTAAATCATAGGTAAAAAACTGTTTTCAAGTTAGTCTAACTAATTGTTAATCAAGCAATCGATTGCATTATTGATTCGTTAAAATAGCCTTATTAAAGCATCAACGAATAAAGTCTGTTTTTAGCACCCGTTCAACCGT
>JBMNUW010000117.1:0-10523 GCA_050946475.1 Prevotella sp. | reverse complement strand
GAAGAAGACTATGTCGCCTTCGACAACATCAAGATTACAAACAACACGGCTACAGGTATAGAGGATGTCAATGTAGAGACAAGTAATACCAACGATGCCATCTATACTCTTTCTGGCATAAGGGTGGATAAGCCTCAAAAAGGTGTCTATATCAAGAATGGAAAGAAATTTGTAGTCAAATAAATATCTGCGAGCTTGCAGCAGAACTGCAAGCTCGCTCATTTTAATTAGATATCTTAAAACTACTGTTTAAATGAAAATCCAAACTCTACATTGTCAAAATACGACGCTTCAATCTGAAAAAAAATCTCTATCTATTTACTCATCCCATAAGGGAATATTTATAATTACATAATCAGCAGATCAGCACCCGAATAATACATTCATACCCCTGTTTTTGAGATAGGTTTAAAGCCTTAAGGAATATAAAATATAAACTACTAGAAAAATCTCAGCAATAAAATCCTTTGAAAGGGGACGACTTTAATAATTAACTTAGTGGCACAATTAATATCCGCAAGCTAATCCGACAAAAAGCATGAGGAATACTACAGCATGAAACATAAACAAACATGCAAAATAATGACCAGACATCTGAAAGCTACAAGCGTGAGGACATTCCTTGCGCTGGCTTTGTTGACCCTGACATCGGTAGAGGGACTTGCTCAACAAGAAAAAGAAGTCTCCCAGAAAGAGATGCTCGAGATTTACGACAAAGTGAAAACTCCTTACAAATATGGTCTTGTGCTTGTAGGTGCTACTAATAAACAACTAACTGACTGTCCTACTATTTTCCGTCGCGACAAAAAGTGGTATATGTGCTTCATCGTCTTCAACGGACGTGGCTACGAAACCTGGCTGGCCAAGAGTGACGACCTGCTGCACTGGCAGAAATTAGGACGTTTACTCTCGTTCTCTAAATCCTCTGACTGGGACTGTAACCAAAAAGGCGGTTACATCGCACTGACTGACACCAAGTGGGGAGGCAATTACAAGCTCCACTCCTACGACGGAAAATATTGGATGAGCTATTTCGGAAGCAACTCCAAAGGATACGAGAAGGGTAGTCTCGCAGCGGGAGTGGCTTTCACCAGCGGCAACCCCACACTGCCCCACGAATGGCAGCGACTGGACAAACCGGTCCTGGCACCTTATGACACGAATGCCAGTTGGTGGGACAACTCAAAGATATACAAGAACTCCATCATCGAGGACAAGAAGCGACTTACGGGACATCGGTTCGTTATGTTCTACAATGCCAAGGGAAATGCCGAGCGCATCGGAATGGCCGTCAGTGACGACATGATTCACTGGCAGAGATTCGGAAAGGATCCTGTGCTCGACCATCATACGGGCATCACGGGCGATGCCTACCTGCAGAGAATCAACGGACTGTGGGTGATGTTCTATTTCGGTGCCAAATACCATAAAAATCCCAAGATTGCCGCTTGGAACACCTTCGCCTGTTCGCGTGACCTGATTCACTGGACCGACTGGGACGGGGAGGAACTCATCAAGCCTTCCGAAGACTACGATGAACTCTATGCCCACAAATCATGCGTCATCAAATGGAAGGGCACCGTCTATCATTTCTATTGCGCATGCGACAACCACAGACACAGGGGCATCGCCTTGGCCACCTCGAAGGACTTAGGGAAAAGCACCGTACGATTCCCGGAGAAATAACTGTTGTGCCTTAACTAGCCATCACCCATCACTACCAAAGTAAACCAAAAAATATGAGAAAGATAAAAGCATTCTTAGCCTTATCCCTGCTGCTCATCAGTTCATCACTCGGAGCACAAATCAAATCAGCTGTCATCGCAAGCGGCATTCCCTGGTTTGACGACCAAGGAAACATCGTCAACGCTCACGGAGCATGTATCGTGGAAGATCATGGGAAATATTATCTCTTCGGTGAGTCGAAATCAGACCACAGCAACGCCTTTTCCGGATTCTCCTGCTACTCCTCAGACAATCTGGTGGACTGGAAATTCGAGCTGATGGCATTGCCACTGCAGAAAGACGGGCTCTTAGGACCCAACCGAGTGGGCGAGCGAGTGAAGGTCATGAGGTGTCCCAAGACAGGAAAATACATGATGTATATGCACACGGACGACATGGCCTATAAGGACCCGCACGCAGCCGTCGCCATTGCCGACAGCATCAACGGAGAGTATCGCATGTTGGGGCCGCTCACTTTTCAAGGCAAACCCATCAAGCGATGGGACTTGGGAACGTTTCAGGATACTGACGGTAAGGGCTATATCCTCATCCACCACGGACCCATTTACCAGTTATCCGACGACTATCTCACGATAGAGAAGAAGGTGGCTCACGTCAAGGGATGCGGTGAGGCACCGGCTATGTTCAAGAAAGACGGACACTACTTCTTGCTCTGCTCCAACCTGACTTTCTGGGAGCGGAACGACAACTATTATTTTTCCGCGCCAAGCATAGCCGGTCCCTGGACCAAACAGGGACTGTTCTGCCCTAAGGGCACGAGGACCTACAACTCACAGAGTACCTTTGTTCTTCCTCTCATAGTAGGCAACGACACCATTCCCATGTACATGGGCGACCGTTGGTCCTATCCCCGACAAGGTTCAGCGGCTACTTACGTTTGGCAACCTATTCAGGTGGACGGCACCCGTATCTCCATCCCCGAATATCATCAGTTTTGGAACACCAGCACGCTACAACCAGTCAATCCCATCAACACACGGAAGCGGGTGGACGGCAAGCGCATAACAGCTCAGGGCGACTGGAAACAAGTGGACGGGAATTGGCAGTCACAAAAGAAAGGTTCCAAGTTGATCGTAGAATATAAAGGTGAACCACTGGCCATCAAGGGCGTGTCGAACGTCAACAGTTGCTATGCCAAGGTGAGCATCGTCGGTGCCAGTCGTGACACGTTGTTCTCCACCTTAGTGGATTTCTACAGCAACGTGACCGAAACCGCAATCAAACTGATTACGCCCGAAATGAAGAAGGGCCATTACCGGTTGGTCATCGAGAACACGGCGGACATGCCTGTCTGCGTGGACAAGCGCAAACGCGTTTACGGCAGCAAAGGCACGCAAGTGAATGTCGTAGATATTTACAGATTGAACAGAAATTAAAGTCAAACACATCAATAGATCTTCGCTTCATGAGAATACCCAAATCTTATCAGTATGCAATAAGGCGCTGTCGCAGATGTATTGCGATGGCCATCCTCTTGATAATATCCCTGCAAGTACAGGCCACACTGAAAGTCCACCATCTGCAATGTGAAGGACTGGACAATCCGCTGGCCATAGACAATACGAATCCCCATTTCAGTTGGCAAATGCTGTCTGACCAGCCCAACAGCTATCAGACGGCCTATCAGGTCATGGTGGCTTCCTCCGAGTCATTGCTCAAGGAAGGGAAAGCCGACCTGTGGAATACGGGGAAAGTCAAGTCGGACCAGTCAATTTGGTTGCCCTATCAAGGCAAGAAGTTGACTTCGAGAAGCCAAGGCTACTGGAAAGTCCGCGTGTGGGATGAACAGGGCAAGGTATCCTCGTGGAGCAACACGGCAAGTTTCGGCGTGGGACTGCTGAACCCGAGTGACTGGAAAGCCGAATATATTGGCGAAGACTGGAAAGAAGAGCCTCCGCAGTCGCCCCTGCTCTGGAAGAATTTCCGACTGAGCGACACAGGTACGAAAGCCCTGCTCCATGTCAATTCCCTAGGCTATCATGAGGTATACGTCAATGGCAAGCCGGTGACCGATGCCGTTCTGTCGCCTGCCGTGGCACAATACGACAAGAGGTCGATCACAGTGACTTACGACGTCACGAACCTGCTCCACAAAGGAAAGAACGACATCGTGGTGTGGCTCGGCAAGGGCTGGTACAACGACGGACTGGCCGGCGTAGTGAAAGGCGGTCCCTTCGTGCGTGCGCAGATTGACGTGCTGCAGAATGGACGCTGGCACACCGCCCTTACCACCAACAGTTCTTGGAAAGCGCGGGAGAGTGGCTATGTGTCGACTTGGCGAAAGGGAAAGCTCGGCGGAGAGAAAGTAGATGGCGCCTTGCTCCCCGACGGTTTCACGGCAGCCTCACTCAGTAAGAGCAAATGGGGAAAGACCCAGGTGGCGCACATTCCCTATCAGCATGCCGCTCCTCAGATGGTGGAGCCCAACCGGATTCAGAAGGAACTGCATCCCATAGCCCGAAAACAAATCAATGACTCAACGTGGGTCTACGACATGGGCACCACACTGACCGGCTGGCTCCGGCTCGACTTCCCCACCCTGACCAAAGGACAGACCATCCGCATCAACTACTCCGACCGTCTCACACCCTACGGCACCTATCGGCGAAGCGCAAGAAACGATTCCTATACGGCTTCGGGCAAGGGCCACGAACGGTTCTCCAACAAGTTCAACTATCACGGATTCAGATATCTGAAGATCACCAACATCAACGAGGGACTTCCCCTTGACAGCGTGACGGCATGTCTCATCCGCACCGACTATTCGGGTGACGGCACCTTCACTTGTTCCGACCGGGACATGAACGCCATTCATGATATGGTGAAATACACCCTGCAGTGCCTCACGCTCGGCGGCAACATGGTTGACTGCCCGCACATCGAGCGACTGGGATACGGTGGTGACGGCAACGCATCGACCCTCACGCTGCAGACTATCTTCAACACCGCACCCCTCTACTATCACTGGATGACCGCCTGGAGCGACTGTCAGGAAGAAGACGGCAAGTTGCCTTACACGGCTCCTCACCCTGTGCTGAAGGCCGGTGGTGGTGCCTACTGGTGCCTCTTCTTCGTCACCGCGCCCTGGCAGGCCTACCTGAACTTTGGCGATCCCAGACCCTTGGAACTGTATTACCCACAGATGAAGAAGTGGATGGCCTTCATCAAGAAATATTCTCCCAACGGACTGCTGAAGCCCTGGCCCGCTCCCTGGTATCTCGGCGACTGGGCTCCACCTGCCGGAGTGGATCCCACCGATACTCTCTCGGTCGACCTCGTCAACAACTGCGTGGTCGTGGAGGCCTATCAGACCATGGAGAAAATTGCGAAAGTATTGGGTAAAAGCGAGAGCGAGATCAAGAGTTACGCGGACGATGCCGAGAAGTTGAAACAGCTGATCCACCGCACCTTCTACGACCAAAAGCGCCATAGCTACTCCACCGGTTCGCAAACCGACATCATCTACCCCATGCTCATCGGAGCCACTCCGAAAGAGGAGATTCCCGGCGTACTGGAATATCTGGAAAAAACGAACAAGAACCGCTTCAAGGGACATCTCTTCACAGGACTTGTGGGTGTGCCTACCATCACCGAATGGGCCGTCAGAAACCACAAGGCGGACATGATGTACTCCATGCTCAAGAAACGGGAGCAACCCAGTTATCTCTTCATGCTCGACCAAGGAGCCACCACCACATGGGAGTGGTGGAACGGACGAAGGAGCCGAATACACAACTGCTACAACGGCATCGGCTCTTGGTTCTACCGTGCCCTGGCAGGTATTCTCACCGATGAGAAACAGCCAGGTTACAAGCACGTGCTGATTCAGCCCCAACTGGTCAAGGGTGTCTCATGGGTCAACGCATCCAAGGACACTCCCTACGGCCCACTGAGCGTGAAATGGAAGAAGACCGACAAGGCCTTCACCCTGCAACTGGCCATTCCAGTCGGCTCGGAAGCCACGGTCACCCTGCCCGTAAAACCACAGAAAGTCTTGGTAGATGGTAAAGATAAAGAAACCAACACCAACGAACAGCTTGAAATTCTCTCCGGAGAACATCTTATTAAATGTGAACTAAACCTATAGTATGAAATCGAATATTCTTTGGATGGCTCTCTCGCTCTTCTGTCTGAACGCCTACAGTCAGAGTCCGACGAGACTGACCACCGACCTGATAGAACACACCGACAAAGTGTATAAGCAAGGCTATCCGACAACCCTGAAGTTGGAGAAACTCCGCAAGTCAGACGTATGCTACGAAGTGGCAACAATCCATTCGGAACAGCCCTATTTTGGATGGGAGGTCGACGGAAGCCGTCCCAACACCTTGCAGACACACTACCGCATTTTGGTGGCCTCGTCGAAAGAGCTCTTGAAAGAAGGTGCCGCTGACCTGTGGGACAGTGGACGAACCGAGAGCGACAACTCGGTGGCTGTGCGCTACCAGGGTAGTCCGCTGAAGCCTTCCACCTTCTACTACTGGACGGTGAAGACCTGGAACAATCACGGCGAGGAGAGTCAATATGCCCCGGCAAAATGTTTCCTCACAAACCAACATCTCGACGGACGCACAGCACAATATCCGCTGGAAAAATGTGATGAGCACCCGCTGACTCGGTTCGCCACAAGCGACACCACTTTCTTCGACTTCGGAAAGGATGCCTTCGGCACGCTTCGGCTGACGCTCACCTCTGATGCAGCACACGATACCATTACCATCCGACTGGGCGAGAAGGCTGAGAACCATCGGGTGGCACGCCGTCCCGGCAGTTCCATCCGCTATTCGTGTTACCGGATGCCCCTCATGAGAGGAACTCATACTTACACGCTGACCATCAAACCAGACTACCGCAACACGAAGAAAGCACGCGGAGCCATTATCATGCCGGCATATATCGGAGAGGTGACGCCATTCAGATATTGTGAAATAGATGGTTATAGTCGTGACCTTGGAAGCAACGACGTCGTCAGACAGGCCGTCAATTATCCTTTCGACGATAGCGCATCCGAATTCCACTCATCCGATTCCATTCTCAACAAGGTGTGGGACTTGTGCAAATATTCCATCAAGGCCACTTCCTTCACGGGCATCTTCGTAGATGGCGACCGCGAGCGCATTCCCTACGAGGCTGATGCCCTCATCAACCAACTGGGTTATTATGCCGTCGACCGGGAGTACACCATCGCCAGACGGAGTCACGAGCACCTCATCACCCACCCCACTTGGCCCACCGAATGGATTTTGCAGTCAGTCCTCATGGCATGGAACGACTATCTCTACACCGGCAATCCCGCCTCGCTCAGGCGATATTACAACGACTTGAAAGCGAAAGCACTGATTGAGCTCAAAGAGGACAACGGACTCATCAGTACCCTCACAGGAAAGGTAACAGCTGATGTAAAGAAATCCATTCATTTGTCCGTGAAGAAGAATATTGCCGACATCGTGGACTGGCCAAGGAATGGAGTACTTGGCGTCAGCAAGCAATCAGCCGGAGAGGCCGACTCTTACAAACTGACTACCTTCAACACCGTGGTCAACGCTTATCATTATCAGGCGCTGAATCAACTATCTCTCATCGCCAAAGCAATCGGCGAGGATAAGGATGCCAAGGAGTTTGCCCAACAGGCCGAACAAGTTCGCAAACAAGTAAATCGGCTTCTGTTGGACAAGCAGACAGGCACCTACCGGGACGGAACGGAAACGGAACACCGGTCTCTGCACGCCAATATGTTCCCCATGGCTTTTGGAATGGTTCCTGACAAATATGTGAAGACAGTGAGTGAGTTCATTCGCAGCAGAGGCATGGCCTGCAGTGTCTATGGCGCGCAGTTCCTCCTGGATGCGGCTTACGCTATGGGAGACGGCCAGTATGCACTCTCCCTGCTTACGTCCACGAGCGACCGAAGCTGGTACAACATGTTGAGAAGAGGCTCCACCATCACCACCGAGGCCTGGGACTGCCGATACAAACCCAACCAAGACTGGAATCACGCATGGGGTTCGGCTCCTGCCAACGTCATCCCGCGTGGCTTGTTCGGCATCGAGCCCACAGAACCAGGATTCCGATCCTTCCGCATCAAACCTCAGCCTGGGTCTCTCAGACAGGCGTCCATCATGGTGCCCTCTGTCAGAGGAACCATCGAGGTATCGTTCGTCAACGAGAAAGAACAAGGTTTCAACATGGACGTCACCATTCCTGCCAACAGTACCGCCGAGGTCTGGATTCCCAAATCTACCAAGAACGGCAGACTCTTCATCGACGGAAAGAAATGCAAAGGGAAAAATTCAGACGGATTTGTCATCGTCAAACTCGGCTCCGGGAAACATTCTATCGTACTGAAATAGGAATGATTTATATTCGACGTATAAAAATTAAATTCAATAGATGTAATCCATCATAAAAATTGAATGATGTAATCTTTTTAAAATGTCGTACCACGTGATTATCTTAACCAAATGTTTCACACTCTCTTTCATCCTTATTACGTGGTACTGTCAGCGCAAGACTCCCCGGATAGACAGAATTTGCAGTTTACATGACTGCCAGAGGGCAGTGACACGAAGGATAACAATCTATATCGGTGGAGTCTTGCCAAACAAAAAAATCCCGGGACATCCCGGGATTTTTTTGTTTCATTATTACCACATCTCAGATATCAACAATCTCTCCTGGCGACGATACTAAAGTCGTAGCTCCGTGCTCCAGAAGAAAATTTCTATCGCGAAAGCCCCAAAGCACACTGATACAGGGCATGCCACTGTTATGTGCGGTCTCAATATCCACATCACTGTCTCCAATATAAACAGCCGTGGAACTGTCGGCTCTTAGTTGCCTCAGACTCTCCATCACGGTATCAGGGGCTGGTTTTTTGCGGATGTCCTCACGCTCACCTATAGCCACCTGGACATAATCGCAGAAGAAATAGCGTACCAACTCCTGCGTGGCAGCATAAAACTTATTGCTCACCACTGCAAGATTCTTTCCTCCATCATGTAATGCTCGGAGCATCTCCATAACGCCTGGATAAGGTTCGGTATGATCCATGCTATGCATCAAATAATACTTACGAAAAGTAGCATAAGTATCATCGAACTGTGGATTTTCCAATCCGCCTGGAATAGCTCTTTCCATCAGCTTTTTCACTCCGTTACCCACAAATCTTCTTACCTCATCTATTGTACGCTCTGGCATATTATGAGTTCGCAATGCATAATTGCAACTTCCGGCTAGATCAGTAAGCGTATTAAGTAAGGTCCCATCCAAATCAAATATATAACTCTTATATTTCATGCTCTCATTTAATTCGGAACCGACTACAAAGATCGATTCTGCAGGATTTCAGCTTACAAACTTACATAAAAAATAGCAATTACCCATCTTTCGGGGAAGAAAAAAGAAACAGTATCTGTACGTCCTAAAGATAATTTTCGAAATTGAACGGTTATAGCAACTATTTTCAGCCTTAGGAGTACTTATCATCGGCATTACGAATTCTTATCATCAATGCTAAAAAACTGCTTTCAAATCACGAGAAAGTATACCTTCATTTGTTACATCGGGTTTCATAAATAATAATAAACACGTAACATATAATAATAAATAAGATAATAAAGAGGTCTTAGAATAAAAAAAGGTACCGGGACTTGTTGGAATGAACGATTTAGTGTAACTTTGCAGAGTTTTTGAAAAATAGCACAACATGAAAAAGAATTTGAAAAAGAAATACCTGATTCCTGCTGCAATCTGTCTGTTGCTGCTGGGAGCAATCGGGTACTACTATTTCTTTTCTTCGTTTTCCAAAGAAAACAAGACAGTCTACCTCTACGTAGACCAGAACGACAACTATGACTCGGTTATGGTGAAGCTCAGACCCATTGCTAACAGTCATGGCTTTCATGCTTTCTGCACACTGGCCCGCCACAGTGATCTGGTAAAACACGTGCGTACGGGCCGTTATGCAATTGTCCCATCTATGGGAGCATTCAAAGTGTTCCGGCATCTGAAAGCCGGAATGCAGGAACCCTTGGACTTTGCTCTTCCATCTGTCCGGACAATGAACGACTTGGCCGGTGTGCTCGGCCGGAAATTCATGACCGACAGCGCCCAATGGCAGAAAGCACTCTCCGACGAAGCACTCTGCCAAAAAATGGGTTACGACACTCTGACAATACCTGCACTCTTCATTCCCAACACCTACGATATATACTGGAACATAACTCCAAAACATTTCCTTGAACGAATGAAGAAAGAAAATGAAAAATTCTGGAACCAAGAACGAATGGCAGAAGCACATCAGTTGCATCTTTCGCCTGTGGAAGTATGTACCCTGGCCAGTATCGTAGACGAAGAAACCGCGAACAACAAAGAGAAACCAATGATTGCCGGAATGTACTATAACCGCCTGCAGGTACGCAATGAGGAATATCCCAATGGAATGCCACTCCAAGCCGACCCGACCATCAAGTTCGCCTGGAAGCAATTTGCATTGAAACGCATCTATCACAAGCTGCTTTTCATCGACAGTCCCTATAATACATACCGCAACCCAGGCCTGCCTCCCGGGCCTATTCGCATTGCATCTGTAGAAGGTATCGATGCCGTGCTCAAAATGGTTCATCACAATTATTTATACATGTGTGCCAAGGAAGACTTCAGTGGTACGCACAACTTTGCCACTACCTATGCAGAGCATTTGGCCAATGCTGCCAGATATTCCGCAGCACTTAACAAGAGAGGCATAAAATAACAACAGGGAAATAATGAAGAATCCT
>JBMNUW010000116.1:0-10533 GCA_050946475.1 Prevotella sp. | reverse complement strand
AGGAGTGATGCCGTTGCAAAAGCCTAAGGAAAACACGAAGACCAAAGTGAATATACTGTTCACAAATGAGGCGGCTGCGAGTTCAGGCATGGTGTGGTGGCCAATCATGAGAGTATCGGCAAAACCGAGGATAATATTGCCTAGTTGTCCGATAATGATGGGTAGTCCTAACTTGATGAGTGCACTTGCGTGGCTTGAATATTGTGAGAGTGATAATATCATGTTCTTTCTTCTGTTTGGGTATAGTCCTTTCTGTTAGTTAGTTGAGGGGACAAAGCTTGTAAGGGTAGAGGATGTTGGTGCTCAGTGTAGCTCGTCTTCAAAGAGTGGTACTGCTTCCTGTGTGAGTTTTCTGTAGGTCTCTTCGCTCACTGGGATAGCTCTTGGCGAACGCACTGTGGGCTTGTTGTCAAACCAAGAGTCATTCGATATCATCCAATGGTGCGCCCGGATGTCGGGAGCAAGATGAAGTACGCGTTCAATGCGCGAGTAGGCTGAACGACTCACAGCGGCAATCATGAAAATACCGTTGGTCTTTTCAATGGCCATTATGAGGTGTGCCTTGTGTGCTTTTCCTCTGTTGACGTTTCCTGCACGTGGCGTGATGTTGGCTCCACGGTGCGAAATGCGAATATCCCAGCCGTCACGGTTGAGACGGGCCATCATGCCGCGGAATATGACACCGTGAGCAGAGGTATCTTTCAATCGAGTATAGTCGATTACATAATGTATCATTTCGTGGAGCAACACGCTCTTGAACTCAAGTTCCGAGAGGTCATAGTAATTTGAGAGAATAATGGTCTCATCCTTCTTGACTAACTTGAATCCTTTTCGTATCCGTTTGTAAGAGTATGAGCCCAAGCGTGTGCGTGAACGACCCACTTTCAGAATTGGTACAGGAAGCATTCCATCGAAATAGTGCTGATTGAACCTTCCGAACCATTCTTGCAACCATTGTGTTGTAATCTGCATGAGCTGTTGTCATTAAAACAATGAGGCGCCCCGGTTCCATCGTTGGAGCCGGGACGTCTCTTTTTTCTTTTCTCAAGATTAAGGCTTGTCGAACATTGCTTGCCTCCTCGTGTCAGACAGAATGATTAGCGGAGGAGAGCATGGCTGAATAAGCCGGACAAAACCTTTATGTCAGGTGTGTGTCCGGAAGTAGTCGGCTGTCGGCATAGCGCACCTGACGAAGTGAGTTTATAGATTGCAAAGTTCTACAACCTTGTCCACAGCAGCAGTGAGACCGTCGGGGCTTTTGCCTCCGGCCTGTGCAAAATACGGCTGACCGCCACCGCCGCCACGAATGAGCTTAGCGGCTTCACGGATTATCTGTCCGGCGTTGAGATTGTGATCCTTCACCATGTTATCGCTGAACATCACGCTGAGCAATGGCTTGCCCTCGTTGACGGAGCCGAGTACGCAGACGAGATTCTCTGGAATTGCCTCGCGAACCTTGAACACAAGGTCCTTTGCCATAGCGGGTTCCACGGGCAGGATGGCTTTCACCACCTTCACGCCGTTCACCTCTTTGGCATTCTCCACAAGTCGCTTCTTCGAAGTCTCTACAGCCTGTGCCTGGAAATGCTCTATCTCCTTACGCATGGCTTCGTGCTCGCTGATGTATTTCTTAATGGTGGACTTCAGGTCTTTGCTGTTGTTGAACAGCTGGCGCACAGCACGCAGACTGTCCTCCAGCGTGTAGATAGCTTCCTCGCAGGCCTTGCCTGTCAGTGCTTCAATACGACGTACGCCGGCGGCCACACTGCTCTCGCTGATGATTTTGAAGAAGCCGATGCGCCCCGTCGACTTGGCATGGATACCTCCGCAGAACTCACAGCTCGGTCCGAAGCGTACCACACGAACCTTGTCGCCGTATTTTTCGCCGAAGAGGGCGATGGCTCCGAGCTTCTTGGCTTCCTCCAAAGGCATGTCGCGATGCTCGTCGAGGGGCAGGTCTTGGCGAATCATGTCGTTCACGATGCGTTCCACTTTGCGCAACTCCTCATCTGTAACTTTCTGGAAGTGAGAGAAGTCGAACCTGAGGGTCGTGGAATCTACGTAGGAACCTTTCTGCTCCACGTGATCGCCGAGCACCTGCTTCAGAGCATAGTCCAGCAGGTGAGTAGCGGTATGGTTGGCTGCCGAGCCGTTACGCTTGTCAATGTCCACACAGGCCATGAAGTCGGCATTGGGGTCTTGGGGCATCTTCTTCACGATGTGGATACTCTGATTGTTCTCACGTTTCGTGTCGATTACCTCCACTGTTTCGTTTTCAGAAACGAGTACGCCCTGGTCGCCTACCTGACCGCCCATCTCGCCATAGAAAGGCGTATGGTCAAGCACCACTTCGAAGAAGGTATTCTTCTTTTGGGTCACCTGGCGGTAACGCAGAATGTGGCATTCGTACTCTGTATAGTCATAGCCCACAAATTCCTGTTCGCCTTGGCGCAGCTCCACCCAGTCGCCGTTCTCCACGGCAGCGGCATTGCGGGCGCGTTCCTTCTGCTTTTGCATCTCTACGTTAAAGCCCTTCTCGTCGACGGTGTAGCCGTTTTCGCGGCAAATCAGTTCGGTGAGGTCGAGAGGGAATCCGTAAGTGTCGAAGAGGCGGAATGCACTCTCGCCGTCAAGCTCTTTCTGACCATGAGCACGCAACTCGTCCATGTCGCCGTTGAGCAGGTTGATACCCTTTTCCAGTGTGCGCAGGAAAGAGTCTTCCTCTTCTTTCATTACACGGGTGATGAGCTCCTGCTGAGCCACCAGCTCGGGATAGGCCTGTCCCATCTCCTGAATGAGCACGGGCATAAGCTTGTACATGAAGGCTTCTTTCTGTCCGAGGAAGGTGTAGGCATAGCGCACGGCACGACGCAGAATGCGGCGAATGACGTAGCCTGCCTTGGCATTTGAAGGCAGCTGTCCGTCAGCGATGGAGAAAGCTACGGCACGCAGGTGGTCGGCAACCACGCGCATAGCGATGTCCACCTTCTCCTGCTCAGTTGCACCCTCACCGTTCTTGCCCGTAGGCGTAGTGAAACCGTATTTCTTGCCCGAGAGGGTCTCTATTTCTTTGATAATGGGCTGGAAGAGGTCAGTGTCGTAGTTGGAGTGCTTGCCCTGAAGCATGCGCACAAGTCGCTCGAATCCCATACCGGTGTCAATGACGTGCATGGGCAGAGGCTCCAGCGAACCGTCGGCCTTGCGGTTGTATTGCATGAACACAATGTTCCAGATTTCGATGACCTGAGGATTGTCCTTGTTCACAAGCTCACGGCCGGGTATCTTGGCTTTCTCTTCATCGGAACGGGAGTCCACGTGAATCTCCGAGCAGGGGCCACAGGGACCCGTGTCGCCCATTTCCCAAAAGTTGTCGTGCTTGTTGCCGTTGATGATATGGTCGGCAGGTACGTGCTTGGCCCAATAGCCGGCTGCTTCGTCGTCGCGCTCAAGTCCCTCCTTGGGGTCACCCTCGAAGACAGTAACGTACAAGTCCTTGGGGTCAAGGTGAAGCACGTCGACGAGGTATTCCCAGGCATAGTCTATGGCACCTTCTTTAAAGTAGTCACCAAACGACCAGTTGCCGAGCATCTCGAACATGGTATGGTGATAGGTGTCGTGCCCCACTTCTTCCAGGTCGTTGTGCTTGCCGCTCACGCGTAGACATTTCTGAGAGTCAGTACGCCGGCGGGGTTCAGGTTGCCGTGTACCGAGGATAATGTCTTTCCACTGATTCATACCTGCATTGGTAAACATCAACGTCGGGTCGTCCTTGATAACCATTGGGGCGGACGGAACGATGACGTGTCCCTTAGACTCGAAAAACTTTTTGAAGGAGTCTCGGATTTCGTTTGCTGTCATCATTGTTTCTATCTGTGCTTTAATATTTTGATTTTCAATTAAACAGGTGCAAAGTTACGAAATAATTCATAATTCATTCTGCTTTCTACCTATTTTCTTTTTCCATTTTTCTCTCTTTACATTTATTTGTAGGAGCTATTGTCATCGAGCATTCTTCCATTGGCTTCTTTCTGTATCTGAGATGGTTTATCGGCATTAGGCAGTCGAAGGCGATTATGAGATAGTTTGATGGACAGACATTTATTAAAGGAATATATAAACAAGTTGCCTCTTATTGAATATTGGTGTATGGCAGCAATCCGAAAGGATAAGGATAAAGATTTTACAGTTCTGCCTTGGTGGATTGTTGAATTATCATTACCTTTGCAGACGATTTTTGATGAAGGAGACGCCGGCCCATTGCTGCAGCCCTCGAATAAAGGACAAACAAATGAACTGGATTATCTTAATTGTTGCCGGCCTCTGCGAGTGCTCTTTCACTTTTTGCCTGGGCAAGGCCAAAATGGCTACCGGTAATGCTCATTGGCTTTGGCTGGCAGGCTTTGTTTTCTTTACGGTAGCCAGTATGTATCTGCTCATGCGTGCTTCCCGTACTCTGCCGTTGAGTATTGCTTATCCCGTTTGGACAGGTATCGGTGCTGTTGGTACTGTGTTACTTGGGGCTTTTGCTCTGCGCGAACACGTTTCTACTGCTCAACTGTTTTTCACGGCTATGATAATCGTTTCGGTCATCGGACTTAAGATGGCCTCAAGCGGAACGAATTCATAGCCTTATTATTGTCACGTTTTATTACCTATTACCGTATATATTATTTTGAAAAGTATGGAAATATTCAGACCCATGCGCCGGAAGCGTCAGGAATTGTCTGTCGAACGGTGTAATGAAATTCTTGAACGTGCCACCTATGGAGTGCTTTCGGTTCTGGGAGACGGCGACTATCCCTATGGAGTGCCCGTAAACTTTGTTTTCCACGGCGGTAAAATTTATTTCCACACGGCCCTCTCCGGTCACAAAGTGGATGCTATGCGTCGTCATGATAAGGTGTCGCTGACAGTCGTTGACAAGGATGAAGTGATGCCGGAAGAATACACCACGTACTTCCGCAGTGTGATTGCATTTGGTCACGTGCGCTTTATCGACGATGAGGCGGAGAAACGTCAGGCCCTTGTCAGGCTCGGTCAGCGATTCAATCCCGGTGATGATGCCGGTTTGGAACATGAGATAGCTAAGGGCTTCAATCATCTTTACATGGTGGAAATTACGATAGACCATCTTTCGGGGAAGGAAGCCATCGAACTGGTGAAAAAGCACGTGTAGTCGTAAATTTTGCTCTCTAAGGCTTTCAAGGCATAACTTCGGAAGGGAATGGGCAGAAAGCGGCAGGGCTTTTCGTCGTTGGTTATAGGGTCAATCCCTATAATTAAATAAGGTAAAGGATGGTCAATCAAGAGCACTGGCTATATCTTATGTGTTGTGCCCCACGTGAGACAAGAATGAGCCCCACGTGGGGCAAGATTGTTTCCCATCTGGGGCATGAACGTGTCCCACTTGAGAGATGATTGAGCCCCAAATGGGGGACATTTGAGCTTCGGCTGAGGCAAGTCGTGAAAGATACTGAATCACGGTGTAAGAGATACTGAATCACGGTGTAAGAGATGCTGAATCACAACATGAGAAATGCTAAATTACAGTGCGAAAGATGCTCTTTCATTTTGTAAAGAACGTCATTTTTTGTTGGAAACGATATTCGAGTGCGAAAGAGCGACAATTGAGCGGCGTGAACAGATAAGTATATAACTTCTTACAGTTAACTTTATTAAGAAGGGAGTTGACGCGGGTTTTATCTAATTTGCTGCGTAGTTGCATTTACAAGGAGATTAGAGTTTTGCTTAATTTAACGAAGACGGAAAAGATTATTTTTGTAATTTTGCAGGTCAAAAGACTCTTATAGATGAAGAAAATTGGATTTTTCATTCCTGTCACCCTTGGAATGCTCACTGCTTTTGGCCCTTTTGTCACTGATTTTTATTTGCCAGCCATGCCTGAGATGGCAACTTATTTCAAGACCTCTCCTTCCATGGTGTCGATGAGCCTCACCGCCGGAATGATAGGTTTGGCACTCGGTCAGATTCTGATAGGCCCGCTCAGCGACAAGTATGGTCGCAAGCGTCCGCTCGTTTTCTCTATGGTGCTGTTCATCTTGGCATCGTTGTTTTGCCTTTTTGCCCCCAATATCTATATTTTCAATCTGATGCGCGTTTTTCAAGGATTGGGTGGTGCTGGCGGCATCGTGCTATCGAAGAGTATTTCTACTGACATGTTCACAGGTCGCGACCTCACCAATTTCATGGCCATTCTCGGAGCCATCAATGGAGTGGCGCCTGTCACGGCTCCTATTGTGGGTGGTGCCATGACAACCTTTACCACTTGGCAGGGCATTTTCATCCTGCTCCTGGTTTTAGGTGTCATTTTGTTGGTGTGCAGTTGCAGGTTGCGAGAGACCCTTCCGCCGGGTAATCGCAGTCTTGAGGGAATGAAAACGGTTTACAGCAAACTCTTCCGTGTCTTCGCAAACAGCAGGTTCACCTTGAGCTCACTGTCCATGATGTTTGCTTTCTTCACTTTCTTTTCCTATATCGCTTCCTCTCCTTTCATCTTCCAGACCATTTACGGTTTGTCTCCCTTTGCCTTCAGTCTCTGTTTCGGCATGAATGCATTTATGATAGGTGTGGGAGCCGCTTTGGCCACTCGTTTTCACCATGCCAACACCGCATTGAAATGGGCATCCATTGATATGATGATATCTGCCGTGCTTGTGGCGGCTTGTCAGCTTGCCCATGCTCCACTGGCAGTCATCATACCTTGCTACACCTATCTTATGATTAGCTTTGGTCTGCTTCAGCCCGTTTCTACGTCTATTGCCCTCGACAGCGAGCGTGAGAATGCAGGTGCGGCTAGTGCTGTCTTCGGAGCTCTTGGTTTTGTGGCAGGAGCCATTGCCAGTCCGCTGGCTTCGATGGGACAGATTCTCGTCAGTACCAGTATACTCATTGTTGTGGGTGCCCTGTGTTGTCTGCTGTTCACGCTGCCCCTTTGCCAGCGTGTCAAGCAAGAGGCTGTGCAGAGAAAATAAAGTCTCTTTTCATCCGTCTGATCTTTCTGTCAGGCGGATTATTCTTGCTCTTTTGTCTATAATGAATCTATTACTATTGGGTCCTTTGTTCTTAGCAATAAATATATGTAGAATATAAAGAAAATTACGGAGAAATTGCGTAAATTTGCAAGACCAATATGAATTAACCTGACCTTATTATTATTTAAATGCAATTAATGTTTTATATTTCATCCATTATCAACATTATGACGCATAGTGTCGTAGATGAAGAAATTTCGACAACACCTGTTCCATCAACGATGCCCTGGCGCAATGTCGATGAGGCGCGTTTGAAAAGTAACTTATAAGAAATCTATTTCCTTCATGACAAGAAACATTTAACCAATCAATGAGACAATGAACAATGTAAATAAGAATCTGCTGTTAGCTTGTGGTATGTTGGTCTTCGGCATTGGCACCTGCCATGCCCAGGCCGCAAAGGTACAGAAAGAGTTCGGAAAGGAGTACATCAAATTGGCGGCCGTGAGTACCCGCTATGTCAGCAAGCGACCGCCCGAGGCCGAGCGTCTCTTCCGTTCTGAGGCTGTTGAGAAACAGATTAAAAGGGTGAAGAAGCTTCTCAAGGACAATCCCTATCTTGCTTATATGTTTGAGAATTGCTTCCCTAATACACTTGACACTACGGTACACTACTCCGAGGACAGCGAGGGCAATCCCGACACGTTTGTCTATACGGGCGACATCGCTGCCATGTGGGGACGCGATTCCGGGGCACAGGTGTGGCCCTATCTTCAGTTCGTTAATTCGGACAAGTATTTGAAGAAGCTTGTCAAGGGAGTTATCCGCCGCCAGTTGAAGAATATTGACTTTGACCCCTACGCCAATGCCTTCAATCGTTTTCCTAATCCCAATGGCGAATGGATGAAAGACGACTGCGGTATGAAACCGGAACTACACGAGCGTAAGTATGAAATCGACTCGCTCTGTTATCCCATCCGCTTAGCTTATGAGTATTGGAAAGTGACAGACGATGCTTCCATCTTTGATGATGTATGGGTCAGTGCTATGCAGAAGGTCCTCAAGACTTTCCGTGACCAGCAGCGCAAGAACGGACGCGGACCGTACAAGTTCCTGCGCGTTACCGACCGGGCTTTCGACACAGTGGGTAATGACGGATGGGGAGCTCCTGTGAAGCCAGTCGGACTCATCGCCTCTGCTTTCCGTCCCAGCGACGATGCCACGGTTTTCCTTTTCCTCGTTCCCTCTAACTTTATGGCTGTGACCTCACTCAATAAGGCTGCAGAGGTGCTTGAGAAAGTGAACAACAGAAAGGACATTGCCAGTGAATGCCGTAGTCTGGCAACGGAAGTCCACGATGCGCTGATGAAGTATGCTGTCTACGACCATCCCAAATACGGTAAGATTTATGCTTACGAGGTGGACGGTTTCGGCAACCATCTGCTCGCTGACGACTCCAATGTGCCCAGTCTGCTGGCTATGCCTTACTTGGGTGACGTGTCGCTCGATGACCCCATCTACCAAAATACCCGTCGCTTCGTTTGGAGTGAGGACAATCCTTATTTCTTCCGTGGCAAAGACGGAGAGGGTATCGGTGGTCCGCATATCAGCTATGACATGGCTTGGCCCATGAGCATCATGATGAGGGCCTTCACCTCAAAGGATGACAAGGAAATTAAATGGTGCATCGAGACATTGATGAATACCGATGCCGATACGGGACTTATCCATGAGTCGTTCGACGTGAAGGATGCCAACCATTACACTCGTCCCTGGTTTGCATGGCAAAACACGCTCTTCGGAGAGCTGATTCTCAAACTGGTGAACGAGGGCAAGGTGGATTTGCTCAACTCCTGTCAGAAGAAAGGTTAATAACAATAATAAATAAAAAAGCGGATTTCGCATGTCTGTATTGACGTGCGGAATCCGCTTTTCCCTATCTGCTATGTTTCGCAAGATAGAGCTTTATTTCTAAAAGTACTGAACTTTCACAAGCAGTTATTTTATTGATAAACAGACTGGATGGGAAGATCCATAACCCCAGGAGGGGGTTGCGTTAACTTAGCGAGGGGATGAGGAGAAACGTTTGCGTTTCGACGATTCCCCTCGCTAATCGCGGGCGTTCAAACGGGGGTAGGTTTAGCAAATCCGTTTCCGCCATCCGAGGGGATTCGCCAAATCGCTACGCTCAATGGCTATCCACCTCGCTATGTTAACGGAACCCCTGTTCGGTTCTACTCTCCGCCATAACGAAGAGAATCCCGACCGTTATTCAATATGGCATTTTGTTACTTGTTTGGGACCGATAGCTGAATACCTTTTGAGAATAGCCCCCTCGATTAACGGGGAGTCGAAAGGGGCCTGCAGCCCTGCAGTGAATTGAAAAATGAACGACTGATGTAGCTCCCCTTGAGTGCACATTCACTGTCTTAACGCAAGTATATCAGCTAATTATCCGCTTGCGAAAGTTGAGTCATCTAATACTATTTCTTTTCCTCGATTCTTACATCGAGCACTTTTTCTATGATGTCCAGCATGTCGCTGAGATTTTCAGTCTGGAAGTCGCCGGTGAGATGCTTGGTGGTGTCCGAGGCGGTGAGCCGGACGTTATAGTAGGTTTCGAGGTCGTTCAGCACTTGGGTCAGAGGCGTGTCGGCGAAGTGGAACTTGTGGGTGGCCCAGGCAGCGGTGTTTGGTGAGACGGCAAATGCTGGCAGTGGGGCTGCGTCACCATGATGCAGGATGGCCCCTTGGCCCTGGCGCAACACGATGCCTTCCTGCTCATGATTCTTGGCGGCGAAAAGAACGGAACCCTCGGTCACTGCAACAACCGTCTGTGTGCCCTGTTCCTCGATGGTGAGTTTGGTGCCGATGTCGTGAATGATGTAGTGGCGGTCGCTTACAAGAAAGGGGTTGTTGGCATCATGTTTGATAGCGAGGAAAGCCTTTCCCTCAATGCTCACCTTGCGGCAGTCGGTTCCGCGATAGGAGAGGGAGGAACCCGGTGCGAGGGTCACATGCGTACCGTCAGCAAGCACATAGACTTGCTGTCCGACTTTTGCCATGAGGGTGTGAGGCTGCCATTGCCATTGGTAGAGACCAAAGAGACCGGCTATCAGCGCTACGGAAGCTGCTGCGAGCCACCAACGGTAACGCTGCCACGGTGACACGATTCCTACCTCCCGACAGAAACGACGGTAGGCTTGTTTGGGAGAGAAAGCTCCGCGCTTATAATGGCGGAGAACAAATTTCAATTCATAATGCATAATGCATAATTCATAATCTGATGTGTGATGCGAAGGAGAGGGCGGAGATAATTCACAATTCATAATCTGATGTGTGATGCGAATAGAATTGGAGTGTTTTTGATTTTCAGTGCGCGTCTAATTGTCGGAGGATGAATATTTGTGGAGAAAGTCCAAGTTGATGTCCTCGTCTTCACTGAACATGAGTATCTCCTTGGTGCGGGCCGAGGCCCATCCACCCATCAGCCCGATGCCGTTGGTGATGTCCGTGCGCGTCGGTGCTATCTGAGAGATGC
>JBMNUW010000115.1:0-10536 GCA_050946475.1 Prevotella sp. | reverse complement strand
TTTCGGAGTATTTGCCTATGTCGTGCCACAGACCGCACAGCTTTCCCCACGGACCGGCACCGAAGGCTTTTGCCATCTTCTCGGCTAAGGCTGCGGTTCCCTGGCAATGGTCTTCTACGGATTGAGTTTTCCATTCGTCATCAGAATTAATATGCGCGTAATATTTCATAAGGTTAACGTTTTAGGTATTGCAAATGTACGAAATATCTTTAAACACGAATCATTTTCCAAGACTTTTTTGCTTCTCCTTTTATATTTATGGTATTTTTCGCATATATAAAATGTATTAATAATGATTATTGTACCCTTTTCTAAAGATTCGTTTCATCTTTTCTCTATGTTTACAAGAAGCCGTTTGTCCACAATTGAACGGAACTCTCACTGTCATGAAATCTTTTTCATCTTTTAATGGAAATAGGGGGCTTGTTCACTTATTTTTTTGTAAGTTTGCACTCGAATGGCGGAAAAATTCCGGGAAGCGGAAGTTGACGTCATGAAATTTGAGAGGAGTGAAAAATTTGAGAGGAGTGAAACTATGTGAATAACCAAAATCTATTAATATGTCATCATTAACAATTGCTATCGTAGTAGTGTTCTGCGTAGGCTATCTCTTTATAGCCTTGGAGAGTGTCACGAAGGTGAACAAGGCGGCTATCGCCCTACTGATGTTCGTGTGCTGTTGGACGCTGTTCATGTTTGATCCTGGTTCTTACATTACCGTGGAGACGGGGCAGTCACTCCTTAATGCGGTGAGCGATGCCATCGAGCGTCATCTCGGCAGCACTTCCACCACGCTGTTCTTCCTCATGGGTGCCATGACGATTGTGGAGATTGTCGATCAGAACGGTGGTTTCAACTGGGTGCGTTCTGTTATGCGGACACGGAGCAAGCGGGCGCTGCTATGGCGTATCGCTTTTCTAACTTTCTTCCTGTCTGCCATCCTTGACAACCTAACCACTTCCATTGTCATGGTGATGATTTTGCGCAAGCTGGTTCGCGACCACAAGGACCGCATCATCTACGCCTCGTTGGTGATTATCGCCGCCAATTCGGGAGGTGCCTTCTCGCCTATCGGCGATGTCACCACCATCATGCTTTGGAACAAAGGCAGCATCACTGCGGCAGGTGTCATCAGTGAGATTCTCGTGCCCTCCATCGTGTCTATGGTGATTCCGGCGTTCGTACTTCAGTATTCTCTCAAAGGAGAACTTACAGACGAAGTGAATATGCCGATGACGAGCGATTATGAGGTGCTCGATTTCACCAATGCTCAGCGCAAGGCTGTGTTCTTTATTGGTGTGGGCGGTCTGATGTTTGTGCCGGTGTTCAAGGCTCTCACAGGTCTGCCTCCTTTCATAGGCATTCTCTTGGTGTTGGGCGTTTTGTGGACTACCACGGAAATATTCTATCGCAATTTGCATCGTGTGAACGACAAGGAAGGAACACAGAAGCGAGTTACTAATCTGCTTCACAATATAGATATGTCCACCATTCTCTTCTTCCTCGGCATTCTCATGGCTGTGGCTTGTCTTGAGCAGGTAGGTGTGCTGACAATGCTTGGCGGTACACTCAACGATGTATTCAATGGCAATCATTATATGGTCACTGGCATTATTGGTGTTTTGTCGAGTATTGTGGACAACGTGCCCTTGGTGGCTGGTTGTATGGGTATGTATCCTATTGCTGCCACGGGTGACATGGCCGTTGACGGCATCTTCTGGCAGTTGTTGGCTTATTGTGCTGGCGTGGGCGGTTCCATGCTTATCATCGGTTCCGCAGCCGGAGTCGTGGTGATGGGCTTGGAGAAAATTACCTTCGGCTGGTACATGAAGCATATCAGTTGGGTGGCTCTCATTGGCTATCTTGCTGGTATGTTCAGCTATTGGCTCATCCGCACCTATATCTTCGCTACACCGCTTTGATAATTCATAATGCATAATTCATAATTGGGCTGGCGCGACAGAGGTCAATTCATAATGCATAATGCATAATTCATAATGCATAATTCATAATTGGGCTGGCGCGACGGAGGTCAATTCAAAATTCAAAGTTGGCTGCGCGGCGAATTAAAACATTATAGATTATTCACAAAAACAAAAAAGGCTCGCACGATGAAAACCGTGCGAGCCTTTTTTATGGTGCGTTGTGGTAATAAAATTATGAATTATGCATTATGAATTGTCTAAATTATGGTTAGTCTTGATGGTCCTTGATGGCCTGCATGATGAGGCCCTCGAGTTCCTCGCATAGTTCCGGATTATCTTCGAGAATCTTCAAAGTGGCATCGCGTCCCTGAGCCAATTTAGAACCGTTGTAGCTGAACCAGCTGCCGCTCTTTTGAATGATGTTGTATTCCACACCGAGGTCAACAATCTCACCCACTTTGTTGATACCTTTGCCGAAGAGAATGTCGAACTCTGCCTTGCGGAAGGGCGGGGCCACCTTGTTCTTCACTACCTTCACGCGGACGTGGTTGCCCAGTACATTCTCGCCTTCTTTGATACTTGTCACACGACGGATGTCGAGTCGCACACTGGCGTAGAATTTCAGAGCGTTACCACCTGTGGTAGTCTCTGGGTTGCCGAACATCACGCCAATCTTCTCACGTAGCTGATTGATGAAGATGCAGCAGGTATTGGTCTTGGCAATGGTTGCGGTGAGCTTGCGCAGAGCCTGTGACATCAGTCGTGCCTGTAGACCCACAGCAGAGTCACCCATCTCACCTTCAATTTCCTTTTTCGGAGTGAGTGCTGCCACAGAGTCAATCACGAGAATATCGATGGCCGACGAACTGATGAGCTGGTCAGCAATCTGGAGAGCCTGTTCACCATTGTCGGGTTGTGAAATCCAGAGGTTGTCCACGTCAACGCCCAGTTTGGCCGCATAGAAACGGTCGAAGGCATGTTCGGCGTCAATGAAGGCAGCGATACCGCCTTTCTTCTGAGCTTCGGCGATGGCGTGGATAGCCAGTGTGGTCTTACCAGAAGACTCAGGACCGTAGATTTCTATGATGCGCCCACGAGGATAACCTCCTACACCGAGGGCGGCGTCAAGACCGATAGAGCCTGTGGGGATGACATCCACATCCTCCACTTGCTCGTCGCCCATACGCATGATGGATCCCTTTCCGAAATCCTTTTCTATCTTTGACATGGCAGCTTGCAACGCTTTGAGTTTCCCTTCGCGTTGAGCCTTTTCCTGTGCAGCTTTCTCTGCAGCCAGTTCTTCTTCTGTTTTTGCCATTGTTAAGTCTATTATTGTTTTTTATTTATCAGTTATATTTTACGATATTCAGGTCGGGACAAATACCAAGATTCGTCGCGTCAGCCAATTTTGAATTGACCTCCGTCGCGTCAGCCTAATTATGCATTATTATGCATTATGAATTATGAATTATGCATTATGAATTAAACTTCGAGGTCCTCGTCGCGTACTTCGTGCCAGGGCAGTCCCTGTTTGTTAAGCTGCTCCATAAAAGGATCCGGGTCAAACTCCTCAACATTCCACACACCGGGTCGCTTCCAGATACCCTTACAGAACATCATGGCACCAATCATAGCAGGTACACCGGTGGTATAGCTCACGCCCTGCATACCCGTCTCCTTATAAGCCTCCTGGTGCTTGCAGTTATTATAGATATAGTAGGTGTGCTCCTTACCGTTGCGCAGACCACGGATGCGGCAGCCGATGGAAGTCTCTCCGTCGTAGTTCTCGCCGAGGTCCTGTGGATTGGGCAATACGGCCTTAAGGAACTGCAGTGGCACAATCTTTACCTTGACGGTCTTTGATGGGTCGTCGGCCAACGGAGCCTCATAGGTTATCTCGTCGATACGGCTCATGCCGAGGTTCTGAATGCAGTCGAGGTAGGTGAGATATTGCTGTCCGAAGGTCATCCAGAAGCGTCCACGCTTGATGGTAGGATAGTTCTTCACGAGCGATTCCAGTTCCTCATGGTGCATAAGATACGATTCGCGCGGACCGATATTAGGATAAGTCAATGATTTATGGATTTCGAGCGGTTCCGTCTCAATCCATTTTCCGTTCTCATAGTAGAGACCCTTTTGAGTAATCTCTCTGATGTTGATTTCCGGGTTGAAGTTGGTGGCAAATGCCTTGTGGTGGTTACCGGCGTTGCAGTCCACGATGTCAAGATATTGAATTTCGTCAAACTCGTGCTTGGCGGCATAGGCAGTGAAGACACCACTCACTCCCGGGTCGAAACCGCATCCCAGAATGGCGGTGAGGCCGGCTTTTTCGAAGCGGTCCTTGTAGGCCCACTGCCAGGAATATTCAAAGTGTGCCTCGTCCTTCGGCTCATAGTTGGCTGTGTCGAGATAGCTCACGCCGCAAGCCAGACAAGCGTCCATGATGGTGAGGTCCTGATAGGGCAATGCGAGGTTTATCACCAGGTCGGGCTTATAGTTGCCGATAAGTTTCTTGAGCTGTTCCACGTCGTCAGCATCCACTTCGGCAGTTTTGATGTCCATTTTATATCCTTTGTCGTGGATAGACTTCACCAGTCGGTCGCACTTCTCCTTATGGTGCGATGCTATCATGAACTCGGAGAACACATCCTGGTTCTGTACAATCTTGAAGGCTGCCACCGTGGCCACGCCTCCAGCTCCAATCATAAGAATTCTACTCATAAAATTATTGCCAAATGCCGCACCATTCATTGTATCGTCGTGCGACTGACTGGCCTCCATATTTTAGTGGTTGATATTATTTCTTGTTTCTAATGTTTCGATATGTTGCCTTCCAGGGCAGTTGTTCCATTCGGGTTGGGGCCGGCACGTTTCTGTCCCCCGATAACGGGGAAACCGAAGGGGGTGCCGGCAGCCCTGCAATTGTTATCGGTGCGGACTAAAATTATATTTTTACCGCGCTATCCTAATTATGCATTATGAATTATGCATTATTTTCGTGCATTATGAATTATGAATTAATGAAACTCTTCCGACCTTACTCCGAGAGCATCCGTCAATGAGAAACCGAGGTTCTCCGTACGGAAATTGCCGCCCTCCAGAGGTATCATGGCGAAGACGGTGATGCGTTGCTCATCATTGTCGGCACGACGCAGCAGATCGCGGATACGGTCCATAATGTCACCATTCTCTGCATTGGGCACCACCATTACGCGATGCACCTCGGGATGTTCCGTCAGTGTTTTGAGAGTTTCCAGAAGATAGTCATCCTTGTCTGCGATTTTAGTGGTAGGATAGGCGTTGACGAGAAATTCGCCGAGTTGTGGGTCACGGAAAGCCTTGCCGTGTAATTCCTCCTTGAGGTCGCTCGGTTGGAAATTCTCCATGCGCAGTTTCTTCTCATCATAGATAAGCATGAGTTGCGTCTCATGGTCTTTGCCGTCGGGTCGCAACCCGCCATCGAGAGCCACGTCCACCGCCCACTGGCTGATGTCGGCCTGTGGAATTTTTCTTCCCAGCATTCGTTCGAAATTCACCGTCAGGTTGAAAGCCACCTTGTCGATGTAGTCGGCGTCTGCAAGAATGAAGTTCTCACTAAGCTTGATGTTGTCTGTCTTTGGTTGATTCATGTTGCAAAGATAAGAGAAAAAAGTGGTAGAGCCAACGTAAACCTGTTAATTTTTACAATCATCATTTTCCCCTTCCTTCACAGGAATTTTTCGAGGTTTGTCGATGACGATTTCAGAATTCCACGTAACCCTCCAGTCGTTTCAAGTCTTTTTCGGTGAAGTCGGGATGGAGACGCAGTTGCGACAGACTTTTGAGAGGACCATAAAGTCGACGGTAGTCAACGATGGCACGTGCTTGATAGTAATTCAGATAAGGATGACTTTTGAGCTCTTTAAGGCTCAGCTTGTTGACATTTAGTTTTTTTACCGGACCGCCTGTGACGAAGTAGGGGAGAGCCTCGTCAGGAAAATTCTCTATTTCCGCGAGTTGCTTCACGCTGGTAAATCCGCCAAGTCTCTGTCGGTATCTCACGATGCGACGTGCGTAGTAAGGACCAATACCCGGCACCCTCATCAAGGCAGTGGTATCGGCGGTGTTGAGACTGATGTGCTCACCGAGTTTTATTTTGTGCGGATAGGTGGTAGCGGTCATGGCTCTTCCATTGCTCGCATTCGTCTGCCTTCTTGCAGCAAAGTCATTGACTGAACCGTCGCCGCGTTCATACCCTTCTCCATACCCGCTACCTTCTCGTGGGTAATACGATTGACGGTCGTTCTCTACGAGTTCCGCAGCAGGTCGATAGTCGCTGCCGATACGGATATAAGGCAACAGCTCCCGATATTGTTTCTGTGTGAGTCCGTAGAGACGGGCGAAGTCCGATGGCTGACGGAAGATGCCTCCTTTGGCGCGATATTTATAGATACTTCTCACCTGCCAGGGCTGCAGGCCCAGGCGCAACAACTCGGTACTGTCTGCGGTGTTAGGGTCGAAAGGAAATCGTTCGGGACGTGCAGCCTCACCCTGATAGTAGTATGCACCATTCTGCCCTTTCCTTTCGGTCACCAGCTCCTTCTCCGCATGTCCAGTCGTTACCGTGTCGCCTTGCTGTGTCACCACCGTCTCCTTCCCGTTCCCTACGAAGAAGATGAGACCGGTGGCAATGGCACCAATCACCAGACAGAAAAGCAGCACGGTTCGGTCCGCCTTGTTGAAGTAGAGAAAATCTTTATAATTCATAATTCAAAATCCGAGACAATTCAAAATTCATAATTCAAAATTGGGCTAGTGTGGGAATGAAAATGAACGTTTTGGGATTACCCCCCGTTCGGGGGTAGCTGTCCCGATTGCGTGGCTTCAGACGACCGCGCCCGTAGGGCGCTACTTAGACAGCATGATGGAGGTAGCGCCTTACAGGCGCAATTTTCTCCCCGGCGGTTTCCCGGGGGACATCCACTCCGCTCCGCTGCGTGTATGTCCTCGGTTAATGAGGTATGGCCTTACAGGCCAATGAAATACCCAGCTGAGGGACATTTGCTATCAAATCTTGCTTCCAAAAGAAATCATACAAAATCCATCAAAATCTTCACTACATAAGATGAGCGTGGAGCCAACAAAGTTTTTTATTCTTGCCAACCAATTAAACGAATTACACGAATTTGCAACTCGTTGCTGGCAACGAATAATTCGTTAAATTTGAGAAAATTCGTTGGCAGACAAATATGATGGCTTAGGGTTTTGATGAGATTTTGAAAGATTTTCAGTGATTTCTGCGCAACAGCGCTTCATTAAACAAAACGATGGCTTTATTGTGAATTAAGGAATGGCGATGTGCGCCCATAGGGCGCTACCTTTCCATGAATGCATAATTTGGCTGACGCAACGAAAATTTCATCCGCACCGATAACAATTGCAGGGCTGCCGGCACCTCCTTCGGTTCCCCCGCTATCGGGGGACAGAAATGTGCCGGCCCCCAACCCGAATGGCAAATTGGATTCATACAAAATCTAAGAAAATCTCTTGGATGTTAGTATTTTTCCATTTGTATCACAACTTTCTTGTTTCTCAGCGTCATGTCACTGCTATTAAGTTCCAATATGGCATAGCGTTCCAGCGTATCGCTGATGCCCCACGCGCTCAAACTGCTCACATCAGTCAGCAACGAGTCCACGTGCCAGTTGTGCAAGTAGGGTTGATGGAGAATCAGCGAGTCTCCTTTTCGCTCATGCAGGAAGAATATATTATTCACCTCAATTAATTTTCCCTGAATACTCCAGAAACGCTTCTCAGAGGACACGTCATTAACGCCTTCCGAAGAACCGTCTTCAGCCAAGTTCTCTATCGACTTGATGTGCCAGAAACCGTCCATGTCACCGTTGCTGTAAGTCTCTGTATCACAGGCGGCGACCAACGCCATTACCATACCCATGCATACTATATATAACAGTCGTCTCATAGTCTTCCCTTTTTAATGATAGTCAGTTGTACTCCCTTGTTGTTACCGTAAATTTCACCGTGGTCAAAAGAAGCGGCCGCTTGCACGGACCATCCGCCTTTAATCGCATATCCCAATTCTACGAGCATGCTGGTGTTTTTTCTTGTCGGAACGTATGGATCCTTGTAGGTTCCCCAGCTCTTCTGCCAAGTCAGCAGCATTCGGTAGGTAATCACGTTCACTGTCTTCATCCTGTCAGACAGAATGCCGTCCATGCCGAAATGCCAGGCCCAGAATCGGTTGCTCTCCACCCTGATCTTACCGTCGGAGTTGTAGATGGGTGACGTGTAGAGCGGATTGCCCATTACTTGTCCCCAGTGCTGCCAGGCACCGTAAAAGTTGTGATTCATGTAATCATCGTTACCGCCGAGGTGATAAGATACGAGAGTACCGTGGTCATGATAGATAGGTCCGCTCTGATATTTCGTGTAAAGATATTCTCCTACTACGTTTCTCACCCAGGTGAAGTGCTTCAGATTCAACTCCAGCCCCCATAGGTTGTCTTTCAGAGCGTAGCGATAGTATCGGTTGTCTTTCTTGTCGTTCCATTCATCGCCAGAGCCGTATCCGTCGTAATCGAGGAAGAACATTTGCGAGTGGTCGTTGAAATAGTGGTCGGCGTATGCTGAAACTCGGTAAGACGGCTTGTCCCAGTTTATACGGAGCACCCAACTGCCCAGCTGGTTGCCCGAGGCATTAGCAAACTCTCCTTCGCCGGGATCGCCACCTGCTCCCCAGAACACATCCCACATCTCTTTCAATCCTGCCGATCTCGTAGATTTCAGCGTGCCGTCGGCGTTGTATTTCTTTCCGCCATATTGCGCCGCCATTTCCAGTCCGGCTTCCACAGTGAAAGGCTTGTCCGGCCGGCCGAATCTGAGGTATCCCGCTTTTGAATGATAGCGTACACCCTCCACATGTTCCTGTCTGTCGCGTGTGAAGTCCTCCTGCCAGTTCCCGTCGGTAAACCATCCATAAGCCACGTGCCCCTTGATATAGAGCCAGGGCCAGATTTTCGTGTATTCCGGCAGAGCCAGCCGGATTTGCGGCACTGGTCGTGCATTGATACCCAATGTCTGCGAACCGGAAGAGAGATGATTGTTCTTCAGTTCCATCGGATACTCTTTGCTTCCGATGGTCAGCGTGCCGTGTAGCCATCGTCCTTCGACATAGCCTTGTTGCAAGACGAAGGTTGACGTGAAACCATAGGCCACAGCCATGTCAAGGGCGGCACCCCATCCCCATCGTCTTGTAGAGTCCTCAGAAAGAGAACGTTCAGCGGCTGCTCTGAGGTAGCCGTTACTCTTGTCAATGGAACTTAGTCCATATTTGTTGGCATTGAGCCAAAGGGGTGATTTGTTGTTCGCCACAGTCGCCTGCGCTTCCACCCGATAGTCCAGGTTTTGTGCCTGTGTGGTCAGTGTTATCCCTACAGCAGTAATTACAATCCAAGACCTTCTTGTTAATTCAGAGACCATAAACCTATTATATTTTCTAAATTTATACTTATATATCGTGTATTTCGAGTATATATTTTGTGAGTTCCGATTTTAAATATTAAATGTCTTATTTTTTATATTCTTGTGCGTACTAATGTATATTTCGTGCTTTTTGATGCTCTGTCCCATTTCAATGGTCATCCATTGATCAGTTAAAATAGTATTTCCGACCTTCAGAAAGATGAAGCATGACATATTAAAACATACTGTTTTACGATGTTTCCCACCTGCGTCTTGATCTTGTCCCAGGTGAAGCACGATTGTGACCCAGGTGGGACACGATTGTCTCCCACATGGGTCTCGATTTTGTCTCACGTGGGTCTCAATCTTTTCCCACGTGGGACTCATTCATATACCACTTGGGACAGAACATAATTTATACTCTTTCACCTCATTATAGATGTTCATTCATGTTGCCGGAGATGATTGTTTGCATTACCAGAGGTGCTCGTTCACATGGCAAAAGATAATTATTCGCATTGCAATAGCCCCTCATTTATATTGCGAAAATACCATATTAAATTACAGCGCTAGCCCAATTTGCATTATTTTTTGATTAATAAAACAACATTCGCAAGTAACAATCACACACCCATTGCAGGGCTGCAGGCCCCTTTCGACTCACCGTTAATTGTGGGGCTATTTCCAAAAGGCATTCGGCAACCGGCCCCAAACAAGTAACAAAATGCCATGTCGAATAACGGTTGGGATTCTCTTCGTTATGGCGGAGAATAGAGTCTACCCCCGGAGGAGGTTCCGTTAACATAGCGAGGTGGATGAGCCATTGGGCGCAGCGATTTGGCGATTCCCCTCGGAAGTGGTGGAAACGGATTGTTAAACCTACCCCCGTTCGGGGGTAGTTCTCCCGTTTGAACGTGCGCGATTACGAGGGGAATCATCGAAACACAAACGTTTCTCCTCATCCCTTCGCTAAGTTAACGCAACCCCCTCCCGGGGGTTGTGAATCCTCCCATTCAGTCTGTTTATAGTACTACCGTTTATTAGACAACGTTTAACTTTAATTTAAGAATATAATTCAGAACAAGGGGAGAGTGGTATAGGCCTCTCTCTACCTTGCCCTGGCTTGCTGTTAGCAAGACTTTTTTGTTTT
>JBMNUW010000114.1:0-10544 GCA_050946475.1 Prevotella sp. | reverse complement strand
CGTCAGATAGGCGTTTCTCCCTGGTATTACTGGCTGGACGCACCAGTGAGACAACAGAAGAGCATTTATGTGAGACGGGGGAGTTTCACCGACGGAGAACCCGCTGTGCGCTACCGCGGCATCTTTCTCAACGACGAGGCTCCCTGCCTCACCACTTGGGTGAAAAACACCTTCAGCACCGACTATGGCGGGCACAAATTTTACGAGAAGGTATTTGAACTGCTCCTGAGACTGAAAGCCAACTATATCTGGCCTGCCATGTGGGGCTGGGCCTTCTATGCTGACGATTCGCTCAACTCGAAGACTGCCGACGACATGGGCATTATGGTGGGAACAAGTCATCATGAACCTATGTGCCGATCACAACAGGAATGGCACCGAATGCTCAATGCCCCCAACAGAAAAGAACAAGCACAGAAGGGCAACGGAGAATGGGATTACGCCACGAATAAGGATGAACTTGACCGATTCTGGCTGGGCGGTGTGTCCCGTAACAAGAACACTGAAGACATCGTGACCATCGGAATGAGAGGTGACGGCGACATGGCCATGAGCGAAAATCGGAATCTGAAACTGCTGGAAGAAGTGATTGCCAGTCAACGACGCCTCATCAGCCAGGCACGCCACAAGCCTGCAAAGGAAGTGCCGCAGCTGTGGGCTCTCTACAAGGAAGTACAAGATTATTACGACGACGGACTGAGAGTGCCCGACGACGTTACCATCCTGCTCTGCGACGACAACTGGGGCGACGTGCGAAGGGTTCCCAATACCAAGGAGCGGAAGCGAAAGGGAGGCTGGGGACTCTACTACCATGTAGACTACGTGGGAGCTCCGAGAAACTCAAAACTGCTGAACGTGACACCCACACAGAACATGTGGGAACAACTGGAACTGGCCTATAATTATGGCATCAGACAGTTGTGGATTCTCAACGTAGGAGACCTGAAGCCTATGGAATATCCCATTCAACTCTTTATGGACATGGCATGGAATCCCAATGCCAAAGAGTTCCAACCAGACGAAAAACATGTGGTGTCGCATCTGACAGACCACACGAGAGACTTCTGTGAACAAATCTTCGGAAAGAAACAGGCATCAGAGGCAGCACGAATCCTCAACCTCTGTGGAAAGTACAACGGACGTTGCACACCGGAAATGCTCGACGCCAATACCTACAACTTGACCTCCGGCGAATGGCAACGGGTGGTGGACGAATACAAGGAACTGGAAATAGATGCTCTCCGGCAATACGCCGAACTGCCCGAAGAATCCAGGGACGCCTATCGTGAACTGATACTTTTCCCCGTACAACTCATGGGTAACCTCCACGAAATGTACTACGCACAGGCCATAAATCACAAACTATACGCCGAGAATGATGCCCGGATGAACGAATGGGCCTCAAAATGCGAGCAGTGTTTCAAACGGGACAGTGTGCTCATGGCGCAATACAACCATGAGATAGCCGGTGGCAAATGGAACGGAATGATGATACAAAAACATATCGGCTACACCTCATGGAATGACGACTTCAAGGCAGACCGACTGCCGAAGCTCTTCCGAACGGCCTCCAAAACAGTTCGTAACGAGGCTAAAAAAACTTGGCACGAGGATGGCAGTCCTTGTCACGAGAATAACAGCAAAGGATATATCGCCATCAATGCTGAGGAATACGCCGACAAGCAAGATGCAGGTGCAGCCCAATGGATTCTCATCCCCTACATGGGGCGGACGCGCAGCGCAATGACCCTATGGCCTCAGACAGAAAGCGCAGACGGTGCATGGCTGGAGTATAAGTTCGAAGCAAAGGCGGAAAAGGCTAAGGTGCACATCATCACCAAGTCTACCCTCGACTTTCTCAACAAGGGCGGCCTCTCCTACTCCATCTCAGCGGACGGAGGCCAGCCTGTACGCATAAATTTCAACAAGGACTTGAATGAGAAAGAAGCCAACATTTACACCGTCTACTATCCGACTGTGGCCCGCCGAGTGGTAGAGCAGACCGTGGAACTGCCGTTGGCTGACGGTTTACAACACACGCTTAAGTTCATGCCCGACGACCCTGGCATCGTTCTCGAAAACATAGTGGTGGACCTGGGAGGATACAGACCTCAGTATCTGTTCGGGGCTGAATAACAACAACATAGAATAATATACACAAAGACTCCACGCATGGTCATCTGTGAGATGAAGACATGCGTGGAGTCTTTGTTATTGTACTTGAAGTCACGCGGTATAGACGTAACTCCAATAAAAAAGTTTACTTTCGAGTAATCAACAGGCGCTGCAAGTCGGACATTCGAGAACTGGTGCCATAGAGCAATTCATATTTGCCGGGAAGCACACGCATCGTATTAGTGCCGGGGTCGAAGAACTCAAATGACTTATCGTCCAAGGTTATCACAGCTTCGCTCTCCTGCCCTTTCTTCAGGTCAACTCTCTGGAAGCCACGCAACGACTTGATGGGGCCGTCCGGGTCCTGGAGATTTCGAATATACACTTGCACAACCTCAGTGCCTTGCCGATTACCTACGTTCTTAACCGGGATATACAAAGCTTGCCCATCCCATTTTGCCTTGCCTATTTCAAATGTAGTATAACTCATGCCGTAACCGAAGGCAAACAGAGGGTCGTCGAAATATCGATAGGTACGACCTTTCATGCTATAATCTTCGTAATCGGGCAACTGACTTGTCCTCTTATAAAAAGTGACAGGCAACTTTCCTGAAGGATTGGTCTTGCCAAAAAGAACTTCGGCGATGGCAGTACCACCTTCCTGTCCGGCATACCAAGCCTGAACGATGGCGTCGCACGTTTTCGTCTCCGGTTCCAAAGCAATGGCAGAACCAGAGCAGTTAACAAAAATCACTTTCTTTCCGGCAGCCTTCAGTGCGGCCAACATTTTGCGCTGTACAACAGGCAGCTCAATATCCGTACGGTCTCCACCCTTGAATCCAGGTTTGCTGACGGGCATTTCCTCGCCTTCCAGCTGTGGCGAAATTCCTCCTACGAAGATGACCTTATCAAAGCCTTTCAGCCGTGCCACCGTCTTGGCATAATCAACTGAACGCTCCAGACCCACGTTGATTTTCAAGTTAGAATTCCATGTAGGAACAAAAGCATACTCAACCTTTATATTATAGTTCTTGCCGCTCTTTCCATGCACGACGGTTCGTGTGGGCCAAGTTCTCCACGTGTGCTGGCTCTCCACAGTATCACCGTTGACAATGACCTTGAAGTCACCGCAGCCTTCCACATTGATGACAAAATCACCATTTGTCTTTGGTCTATAATTGGTTTCATAGAGTGCGGAGAAATCTTCTATCTTCACGCCCTCAGCAAAATTGTGCATACCTGCTGTCGTCTTTGCTATTGGACGATATTCATAGAGTGTGGTGACAGGACGTCCTTCGCGCGTCGTGTTGTTCCAGTAAGAACACTTAATTCCCTTCTTGCCGTCGAAGGAACATTTATCCAGCAAGGACGCCACTTCCATGGTGTCCACCAAATCGCAAGCCTTGAAGTAGGTTACATTCTTGCACTCCTGCTTGATACCCTGCAGAATACTGACCGTGCTGTTAGGCATACCGTTATAGTTGCCCCACATCATCGGCTCATTGTCGGCATTCGGTCCAATCACGGCCAACCGCTCGCTCTTGGGATTCAAAGGAAGGATGTTTCCATGATTTTGCAACAAGACAATGGACTGTCTGGCCATTTCGAGAGAAAGATCGGCATGACTCTTGGAACTGAGCACCTTGGGGGAAATCTTATACCAAGGCACTATCTTCGGGTCATCCATTTCTCCCAAGTCGAACCGGCCTTCAAGCAGCCTCAGCACGTGCTCGTCAACTTTCTTCTCACTCAACAATCCTCGACGCACAGCATCCGGAATACTCTTGTAGGTGTAGTTGAAGCCGCACTCCACATCCGTTCCCGCCAAGGCAGCCTTAGCTGACGCGTGGACAGCATCACTTGATGTGTGATGGCTGGCATAGATGTCCGTTACGGCACCACAGTCGCTCACAACAAGATATTTGAATCCCCACTCATCACGCAGTATCTGCTGGAGCAGCCTGTTGTTGCCACAGCAAGGTTCATCGTCCAGCCGCTGATAAGCGCACATTACCTCACGCACTTTTGCATCTTGCACCAAGGTCTTGAATGCAGGCAAATAAGTTTCCCACAGGTCACGAGGTGACACATCGGTGAGATTGGTCGTGTGACGGCTCCATTCGGGACCACTGTGCACGGCATAATGCTTGGCACAAGCCCACAGCTTACGGTATTTCGCGTCTTCAGGTCCCTGCAGGCCACGCACCACCTGCGTTCCCATCACGGAAGTGAGATAAGGGTCCTCTCCATAGGTTTCCTGACCGCGTCCCCACCTCGGATCACGGAATATGTTCACATTAGGAGTCCAGACCGAAAGACTGTGGAACTTCTCATCCTCGCCGCCGTTCAACATGCGCTTGTTGTATTGAGCTCTGAATTCATCACTCGTGGCAGAAAACACACGATAAAGCAGTCCGGGATTAAAAGAAGCCGCCATGCCGATAGGTTCGGGATAAACCGTTACATTGCTCATATTGGCGGCTCCATGCAGGGCCTCACTCCACCAGAAGAATTTTTTGATGCCCAGACGTGGAATGGCAGGTGATTCGTCGAGCATGAGCTGAGCTTTTTCCTCAAGAGTCAGCCGACTCAGTAAGTCACGTGCTCTTTCTTTTGCCGAAAGATTGGGATTCTGGTAAGGCAACGTTTGGGCAGAGGCGCTAAACACGCCCGTCAATGACAATAAACAAAAACTGACAGCCGCTCTCTTCAGGAAATGTATATGCCTCAGACTGGCATACACCTTCGCAGTTCCCTGTAGAAAATGACACTTAGATATATAATCTTCCATGATAGTATATAGTATAATTAGGTTTAATATTTTCGCCTGCTTCCTTCTCAGTCATTAAGCAGTCGCAAGTAGTAAATACTTCTTAACGGTGTAGTGCTCTCAGCGGCGAATGTCACATTCACGGAATCCTTGCCTTCCAGAAGTTTCTCAGGAATGGGATATTCCTTGTTATAGAATCCCGATTTATGCGAGTTAGCCGGTTCTTCCGAAGCAATCTTGCATCCGTCCACATAGATAGAAATGGCCCGCGAATCATCGTTGGACGTATATCTGCACATCAGACTGACTCCCTTGGTGCGACCCTTGGTAGACAACGTATAGGAGAATTTCTGTCCGGCCCAACAGGAAATAAAATATTCGCCATTGTAAGAGCCGGTGGTAAAGTCTCCCCTGCGCTGATGTCCGGCATCGCTCTGTTGTTCGCCCGTAGCGACAAAGTCAATTGTACGGGCGTTGAGTTTCTGCTCGTATGCCTCAACAGCGGCCAACGAGTCCTTGATAGACTGATATTGCTCCGGAGTGTATTGTGCCCAGTACATCATGTACCGGCAACGATGAATCTTGAAGAACGGCTCCAAGGTCAGCGTGGCAAACTTTCCGTCGTTATAGAGTCCGCGCCGGATGCGGAACTTCAACGAGTCTTTGCGAAAACTGTAGACGGAGTCGAGAACACTGCTGCGATCGCCAATGAGAAGCGGAGCATCGATGAGTGATTTCTGCAAGCCACCGGCACAATGTCCCATTCTGCTCTCGTCCGCATAGAGCCCGTCAAGATGGTCGGTAGAGACTTTGGCTCCCAGCAATACAGGACCGTAGCTGAAGGCTACATAACTGTCATAGTGGGGCAATGCCTCCATACGCAACTCCATGGGCAGACTGATTTCTATCTTGTCGCCTTTGGTCCAACGGCGGTTCAACATTACATAGGTTCCTGCTTTCCCCACATCCGCGATGGATTTTCCGTTCACCTTGATTCGATAGTCACCCGTGCACCAGCCCGGATGACGGATGGCCATGACATAACGACCGGACTTGTTCACGGTGAGGACACTCTGCTGGCTATAAGGAAAGTCGGTTTTCTGGGTGATGGCAAATGTCCGATTGTTCAAGGTACTCGGGAGGAAAAGGTTGATGAACAAGGTGTCGCTGCCAACATGGGTGTAGGCAAATTCAGCGTATTTACTGTGGTTCTCCATGCCTGTTCCCACACAACACCACATGGCCTTGTTGACTACAGAATAGACACGGTAATGCTGCGGACGCAGACTGGTGAAATAAACATATCCGCCCGTCACAGGGTCTTGTGTAGACAGGATATGGTTCATCATGGTGTGTTCGTAGAAATCCGCGTATTTCGCATCATGACTGTCGGCGAAAAGGTCCTCCGAGAGTTTCAGCATGTTATTGGAGTTACAGCTCTCAGGGCCATTCGTATTGGAAATGTATCGATAACATTTGTCAGCTTGCAGAAAGTGCTCATCTACACTGTTGCCGCCCAAAGCCACAGTACGGTTATAGGCCACGTCCGTCCAGAAGTTGTTCGCAGCCCTTCTGTATTTTTCCATCAGCGATGCGTCGGCAGCCAACCGGTCGTTCTGTGCGATGCGCAGGAAGCCGATATATTTGGGCACCTGCGTATTTGCGTGCTTGTTGTCGAGGAACGTCGTGTTCAGCGTCTGCATACCGTCAATCATCTCCCGATGGCAGAAGCGCTTGGCGCCCTTCAGATATTTCTCATTACCCGTCATCTGATAGGCATCAGCCAGCGGTTCGTTGATGCCGCCATGCTCCCATCCCAGGATGCCCTGCAGCTGGTCGTCGGAAAGATGACTCACCACATTTATGGTCCAGTCGCAGAGCTTCAAGAAGCATTTCCTCGCCTTCTCGTTTCCACCATAGACATAGGCATCACGCATGCCGGCGATGATTTTGTGCATCACGTAGAAAGGCACGTCACCGCCATATCGGGCGAAGGTGGCAGTGTTGCCTTTGTAAAGGTCTGTCCACACATTGTTATAGGGCAGTCCGCCGATATATCCATAGAGACCTTCCTTGTTTTGGTCAAAGACACGCTGACATGAATCCATACAGTCAACCATGTAATCCATTCGGCTCTTCAGTTGTCGTTTCATGCCGGGCTCACGACAACTGGCATAGGCGAGGGCCAGGGCTGAGAGATAGTGCCCGCCCACATGTCCATCAAGTCGGAAGGTTCCTTCGCACCAGTTGGTGAAGTTAGGATGCACTTTCGCCCAGTCTTTCAACCCGGCCTGTGTGAAGAACGGCGTCATCAGCCTGTCCACGTCATAGGCCATCAAGGTCTTGTAGTTCAGGTCCTCGGCGGTCTTGAATATACCACCATCAAGTGTCACCTCACTATAATTGAATAGCTGCGGATAAAGCTGATCTTGAGCATGAGCACCTGTCAGCGACATGGTGAGAAGGAAGATTACAAACAAGGATTTCTTTTTCATCATATATGGTATAGTCTAAAGATTTATCTAAGATACTACATCCTTACTATTTCGCCTTCTGTCTCTCCATTTGCGTTGACGGCATCGACGCGGATGTAGTAGGTCTGAGCTTTCTGCAAGCTGTTGATGGAACAGGAGGTGGAAGCATTGCCCCAGACCATATAGCTTCCCCACAATTTGTCGGCACTGATTCCATAGCGTACAAGGTAACCTTCTGCCCCTCGACTCGCTTGCCATTCAATGAGTGCATGACGACCGTCGGAGGCTGGTCTGCCGACCTTCACTCCTGTCACGCTCTCGGGTTTTACGCCTTTTCCTTTGCCGAATACACGAAGCCCGCTGACGGCGAACTTGCCCTGTCCGGGAACAGAGGAAAGATTTTTCAAACGAATGTAACGACAGTTGAGAGGACGACGAAGCTCAAAATAAGGATGTGTCAAGTCCTGTCCGTCTATCGGACTATTTACAAAGGCTTTCCATTTCTTACCATCCACAGAGCTTTCAAGAGTGTATCTCATCGGCTGCGAGGCTCTGCCCGTGGTGCAACGGGCGTCTTGTTCCATGAAATTTATCTGCAGGGCAAAAACCTTGCCGACGGCGCCTAAGTCCAGACAAATCCACTCTCCTCCCGAGCCAGTCGGCGCACTCCACCAACTGTGCATGTTCTCGTCGACTATATTGTCGGCTGGATGACCGTCCAATGAGGCTGATGCCTTAACTGTCTTACCGTAAGACAGAAGTTGCCAGCCCGGACGTCCCTTGCGTTGGTCGGTATAGTAAGGCAGGTCTGCATAGGCAGTCTCCACGTAGAGGCGTCCTTCACGGTCTGCATAAACCGGACAGAGAGCAATCCGTCGTTCGAACATGTGATGTATGCCGAGATTCACGCAATCCACCATCCACAGCTGTCCCTGCTTGTCAACGAACATTCCTCCATGCCCGAGACCCGTAACGAATCCTCTGCTCTTGTGGTTCAACGGGGAGTTATCCATCAGCCGGAAAGGTCCCATAGGACGGTCAGCCACATAGTAACCGTCGCAATAGGTGCGTGCCTGGGTACCGGGCGTGGCATAGGTAAGATAATATTTCCCTTTATATTTCAACATCGACGACCCTTCCGTCCATGTGGGGGCGTCGGCCAGATTATTGTCGCCACACCGTTCATAACCATTGTTCAGCGTATCGGTGCTGATGCATACTACGTCGTCTGTCAACGGCTTGAAGGAGGCTGTATCCAACTGGCAACAGTTGATGGTGCCCATCTCACTACTTCCGAAATAGGCATAGAGTCTGCCGTCGTCATCCAGAAACAACCAAGGGTCGTTCCAAGGATGCGGGTTAGCACAGACCTTCTGCCAGTGACCCGACTTGGGGTCGAGGGTGCGAAAGATGTCACCGCTTGACGAAGAAGTATAGTATAGCCAGCCGTTCATCACCCATGCTGAGGGGGCATATCGTTCAATATCAATGGAATTGTCGGCTGCAACGAAGTTCCAGACTCTCAAATCATCCGACCACCAGTACCCTCCGCTCTTAGAAGCAAAGAGATAATAGGTGTCTTGATAGACAACCACCATCGGGTCGGCGGCCTCACGATAATTCTTGTCTTCCAGACTGAACCGATAGGAGAGATTCATCGGATTGCACGCTGTCTGCTGCGCCAATGCCGAAGCTGGTAACAAAAATACTGAAAAAAATAATATTAACGATGTATTAAAAGAAAAATGATTCATATTTTTATGTTGTTTGTCAATCAACAAAGAATGTCAGTAAGTAGGCAAACGTTATCAGTCAACTTCTGTTCTGTCTCCGCTAAACAACATTAACTTCATGCATCAACGAACTTGCCAGCTGTCGAACTTGAAGAGTGCCTTGCTGTTGACATTGCCCTTAAAAACAAAGTAGAGGTCCTTGATTCCTGTGGCACCGGTGAGGGAAGCTTTTACCTGTTTCCACTTTCCTGCCGTAGAGTTGACACGGATAGTGCCCAGCAACGGACCTTCTTTTGAATCAGTATGAACCTCGATGCTCCCGTCATTTCCATCAGAAGAGACGCGAGCTATTATCGAGCAAGGGCTTCCTTTTGAACCGAAGTCGACACTGCGCACCTTAATATAATCTCCATTGGAAATACTGTCCACGTAGATGCCCGAAGTAGCCGTGCCGTAGGTCTTGAGCCCCTCGCCCCATGCCATGGTCTCTGCTTCAACGCGCTTGTAGGGATTCACCGTGCCCACGGCACTGACCTTCTGATCATCCCAGAAATCCAGTTCGGGAATGGTGCCATCAGCATTGTAGTTGAATTCGGCCAGGCAGACAGAACGGCGCTCTCGATGAACCGGGCTCTGACGTTTAGAAAGATAATAGTTGAAGCCGAAGCAATAGTTGTGACCCTTATAGTTAATAATGCCGGGATGGTTGCCATTGCTCTTAGGATTGTGGTCCATGATGGTCCCTGTTTTTTGCCACGGCCCTAAGGGACTGTCGCTCATGGCATAACCGATGCCTTCCGGACAACAGGTGGATGCATATGCCAGATAATACTTGCCTTTAAACTTATAGAACCAAGGACCTTCCTGATAGTCTTCGGGTTTGACTGCGCACTTCACGATATTGCCGCTGTAGGACACCATGTCCTTATTGAGTTTCACATAATAAAGGTCGGGGTTGCCCCAATAAAGATAGGCTTGCCCGTCGTCGTCAATCCAGACGGTAGGGTCTATATCGTCCCAACCTTGATGGATAAACGGTTTACCCAGCGCATCCTTGAAAGGACCGTAAGGCGAATCGGCAACCAACACTCCGATGCCATGTCCATGAATGGGACAATACATATAGTATTTCCCATTGCGGGCAATCACCTGCGGAGCCCATGCACCATTGTCCTGCGGGGCCCATTTGAAATCCTTGAGGGAGGCCACTGCCCCATGGTCCGTCCAATTGACCATGTCGGTTGAGGTGTAAAGGAGCCATTCGCGCATGATGAAACCTTCGGCTTTGTCATCATCATGACTCGTATAGAGAAACACCGTGTCGTTGATGACGACTGGTGCCGGGTCGGCAGTGAATTTGGTTTGGACGATAGGATTTTGGGCAGAGGCAACTGTCGATAAAATTGTTTCTAATAATAAGACGAAATAAATACGTTTCATATTTCTTTTCAT
>JBMNUW010000113.1:0-10664 GCA_050946475.1 Prevotella sp. | reverse complement strand
ACATTTCTGTCCCCCGATAAGGGGGGGGGAAAAAACCGAAGGGGGTGCCGGCAGCCCTGCAATTGTTATCGGTGCGGGACGCAATTATAAATCATAATTGTTATCAGTGCTGACATTCCATCGCTCATCTAATTGTGCATTATGTATTAAAATTATGCATTATGAATTATGCATTAATCACCGCGCAGCCCAATTATGAATTATGCATTATGCATTATGAATTATCACAAGTGCCACCTATATTTCCGGTGCGCTCTTTCCGGCTGCGTGATGAAGCCGCGGGTGCCGGGTCGCGCTCCTCCCCGATAGTCGGCCCACCGTTGACGGATACGGTCTACATAGTTTACCGTTTCAGAACCGCGCATATAGCCGTGGCGAACTACAGGATCATTGTAGTACTGCGGTTGCTGGAGCTTCAGCACAAATTCAGACACGTCGGCCCAACTGTGCGGATTGCGCCCGTGCTTGGAGGCAAGAGCCATAGCGTCGCGAATGTGGAAGCTTCCACCATTATAGCTGGCCAGTACAAAATAGATACGCTCCGGGTGAGGCACGTCGGCAAACTTACCGCTCAGCTCACGGATATATTTAGCTGCCGCAGCGATATTCATCTGCGGATTCTCGAGATCGCTCTCAGCCAGTCCCAAGTGTTGCGCCGTGCCAGGCATAATCTGCATCAAGCCACGTGCTCCGGCCCACGACCTCGCCTTGGGGTCGAAAGTAGACTCCTGATAGCACTGTGCCGCCATAAGTCGCCAGTCCCATCGTGCCAGCGGTGCATATTGCTGGAAATACTGGTCGTAATGAGAAATAACACCACCGGAACGGTTGAGGAAAGGCGAATAGACATGCCTTGTTATGCTACGAGTAGAGAGTAAGAAGTCCTCCTGTTGCTCGGTAGCAGCAATCATGGCCGGACGGAACCAACTATTGAGACTGTCGGCCAGCTCGCGGCTTTCACTGTTGACGGCCCATGATGTATGGAGCGAGTCAATATGAAGCCCGGCAAAACGAACACCCTTCACCGTTCGGGGCAACGGATAGGCAATGACGTCACCCTCACCACGTTGCAATCGGCTGACCATCTCGGCAGTATCCTTACAAACCTCCACACGGAGCGACACACCGAGATGCTGTGCAAACTGCTCGCAAAGCATGTAATGCAATCCTAACCCCCTGCCATGATAGTCATAGTAGGTCTGCGGTCCGGTCATGGTGAGTACAATCATCTCTCCATTGTTCATGATGTCGGCCAGTCCGAAAGTAGTAGAAGAGGGAACGCTGTCGCTTGCGAGAGGAGACCCCCACGGGGTCATTTCGGGTTGTTTTTTATGTTCACAACCAGCAAAGATCAGCAAAAGCAGGAAGAGAGCAGAATATAATGCATATGCCTTCCGCAAAGAGAATATTGAGTGAAAATTTATGTACATTGGAATTATTTAGGTGCAAAATTACTATAATTTATTGCTTCTTTAGTCCAAAAAGCGTAATTTTGCAAAATATTAGTAGTATTTTTAGTTTATTTCCGCATCAAACACAAGAAAGCATGTTGAGAATAGCAGTTCAATCAAAAGGCCGCCTCTTCGACGACACAATGAATCTCCTGTCGGAAGCCGACATCAAGGTAAGCGGTACAAAACGCACCCTGCTTGTAGAAAGTTCCAATTTCCCCCTTGAGGTACTCTATCTTCGCGACGACGACATCCCCCAAAGTGTAGCATCAGGCGTGGCCGACATCGGCATCGTCGGTGAAAACGAGTTCGTAGAGCGAGGCGAGGACGCGCAAGTCATCTCCCGTCTGGGATTCTCCAAGTGCCGGCTTTCACTCGCCATTCCAAAGGCTGTGAAATATCCGGGACTGACTTGGTTCAACGGCAAGAAGATTGCCACAAGCTATCCTCGCATTTTACGCAAGTACCTTGACTCCAACGGCATCTCCGCCGACATTCATGTCATCACGGGCTCGGTAGAAATCAGTCCGGGTATTGGTTTGTCCGACGCTATCTTCGACATTGTGAGTTCCGGCTCCACATTGGTTCAAAACAATCTGAAGGAAGTAGAAGTGGTGATGCAGAGCGAAGCACTGCTCATCGGCCACTGGGGGCTGGACGACGAGAAACATCAGATACTCAACGAAATGTTGTTCCGTTTCGATGCCGTTCGTTCCGCTCAGGACAAGAAATACGTAATGATGAATGCGCCGAAAGACAAGATAGCCGCCATCACCAAAGTGCTGCCCGGCATCAAGAGTCCTACCATCATCCCTCTGTCAGACCCCGACTGGTGTGCCATCCATACCGTTCTCGACGAAAAGCGCTTTTGGGGTATCATCGGGCAGCTTAAGGAACTGGGTGCACAGGGCATCCTTGTCACCCCGATTGAGAAAATGATATTGTAAACATTTATTATTCGAACATAATTTGTTTTCAGCACTATGAATATAATAAGGTATCCGAATCCAGAATCGTGGAATCAAATCATTCAGCGCCCTCACCTCGACGCCACTCAGCTCAGAGCCACCGTAGAGGGAGTGCTGCAGGACGTGCGCAAGGAAGGCGACGCCGCCGTGAAGCGCTATGAGGAGCGATTCGACCATGTAAAACTCGATACGCTCGCCGTGAGCGAGGCGGAAATCGACGAGGCCATGAACAGCATCAGTGACGAACTCAAACAGTCGCTCGAACTGGCCCATCGCAACATCGCCAAGTTTCATGAGGCACAGCGCTTTGAGTCGCACAAGGTGGAGACGGCTGCCGGAGTAACTTGCTGGCAGAAAAGCATCGCCATAGAACGCGTGGGACTTTATATTCCCGGCGGCACGGCACCGCTCTTCTCCACTGTGCTGATGCTGGCTACTCCCGCCCGCATCGCCGGTTGCAAGGAAATAGTGCTTTGTACGCCGCCCGACCGCACGGGACACGTGAACCCTGCCATCCTCGCCGCAGCCCGCATCGCCGGAGTGAGTCGCATATTCAAGGCTGGTGGTGTACAGGCCATCGGTGCTATGGCCTACGGCACTGAGACTGTGCCGCGCGTATATAAAATCTTCGGTCCCGGCAATCAGTATGTCATGGCGGCTAAACAGCAGGTAAGTCTCCATGACGTTGCCATCGACATGCCCGCAGGTCCCAGCGAAGTGTGCGTTGTGGCCGACGAAACCAGCAATGCCGTCTATGTAGCCGCCGACCTTCTCTCACAAGCGGAACACGGCGTTGATTCACAGGTATTCTTCATCACCACCTCTGAAGAGAAGCTGCAGGAGGTGAAGTGCGAAATAGAACGTCAGCTCGAGGTACTGCCCCGCAAGGAGATTGCTGCCAAGGCCCTGGACAACTCCAAACTCATATTGGTACACGATACTCACGAGGCCATCGCCTTGAGTAACGCCTACGCACCGGAGCATCTCATTCTCTGTACGAAGGACTACGAGCAGTTGGCCGACATGGTGGTCAACGCCGGCAGTGTGTTTCTCGGAAGCTGGGCTTGCGAAAGTGCGGGCGACTATGCCAGCGGCACCAACCATACCCTGCCAACCCATCAGTATGCTCTGGCCTACAATGGCGTAAACCTCGACAGTTTCTGCCGCAAAGTTACCTTCCAGCATCTCAGTGAAGAAGGCATTCGAAGCATCGGCAAGGCCGTTATCTGCATGGCCGAGAATGAACAACTTGAAGCACATGCCAACGCCATGAGACTGCGCGTAAAAGCAGTTGAAAAATAAGATACCTCAAAAACAATTAATAATTTTGTCGCCACTATGAAGAAACTGCAAGATTTGGTCCGCCCCAATATCTGGAATCTGGCTCCCTATAGTTCGGCCCGCAATGAATATGCCGGTCACGAAGCTCACGTCTTTCTCGATGCAAACGAGAATCCCTACAATGCACCTTACAACCGCTATCCCGATCCGCTCCAAAAGGAACTGAAAGAGAAGCTCTCCAAGATAAAAAACGTGCCGGCAAAGAACATTTTTCTTGGCAACGGATCTGACGAAGCCATTGACTTGGTCTATCGGGTGTTCTGCCGTCCTCGCATCGACAATGTAGTGGCCATTGAACCCACCTACGGAATGTATAAAGTATGCGCAGACATCAACGAGGTAGAATATCGCCCTGTACTGCTTGACGACCATTTCCAGATGAGCGCCGACAAGATGCTCGCCGCTTGCGACAAGAATACGAAAGCCGCCTGGATTTGCACGCCGAACAATCCGTCGGGTAACAACATGCAGACAGAGGAAGTAGAGAGTCTGTTACGCAGATTCGACGGTATCGTGGTTATCGACGAGGCCTATAGCGACTTCTCTTCGGCACCGCTCTTCCGTAACCGCATCGCTGAATTTCCAAACGCCATCGTGCTTAACACCATGAGCAAGGCGTGGGCCAGCGCTGCCATTCGACTGGGTATGGCTTTTGCAAGCGAAGAAATCATCGCACTGTTCAATAAAGTGAAGTATCCTTATAATGTGAATATGCTGACGCAGAAACAAGCTATGGAAGCCCTCGACAATCGTATCTATGTGGAACGCTGGTGCGGAATGTTACTACGCGAAAGGGCTGCCATGATAGATGCTTTCAAGGAACTGCCTATCTGCAAGGCTGTCTACCCCTCGGACGCTAACTTCTTCTTGGCACGAATGACCGATGCACAGACAATCTACGATTACCTTGTAGCTAAGGGAATCATCGTGCGCAACCGTTCGCGCGTCCGCCTTTGCGACAACTGCCTCCGCATCACAATCGGCAGTGCCAAGGAGAATCAAGAATTACTGGGGGCACTGAGACAATTTAATAATGCATAATATTAATGCAGAATTCATAATGCATAATTAGGCTGCGCGAAAATTAATGCATAATTAACAATGCATAATTGGATGAGCGATGGAAAGGCAGCACTGATAACATATTTATGTATTCATAAATGCATCCCGTGCCGATAACACTTGCACTGCCTTTACTTAAATTGTGAATAATGAGGTAATTTTCCAATTTTAGTATATTAATAGGGATATTTTGTGTAAATTTGCACATAAATAACTAAGAGACCGTCATTGAGACACGCTCTAACACCATTTATATATGATATCCAGTCTCTAAAGATTTCTATAAAGGCTTAAGAAATGTCCGTACACAGAATATTCATTTCCCTACTTATGCTCCTCGCTGTCTTGGCACCGAAGGCGCAATCGCGACATGCCCACCAACACTACAATCTGTTGCTCCGTCATTATGAAGAAAGGCTGCGCAACTATCGCGATTCACTCTATGCTGACAGCGTGAAGGCTCCGACAATACTCTCCACAGAGGAAATGGCACCTCTCTTCATGCCCATGACCTTCTACAAGGACGTGGCACACAATGCTTTTACCCTGGGCAGACAGCTTTCGCCCCTCGATGAGAGACTGCTGAACATCTATCTCAACCGACCCGACCAAGTAGTACGAACAGAGACACAATTGGAAGAAGCAGGTCCCGTGATAGCTCCCAAGACCATGACACAGACACCAAAGGCTATCATGGAGCAGACCAAACCGGACGAACCCGACATCGTACCTGTGGACATGATAGTGCTTAAGCCGAATTTCTGGACTTACGGAGGTGAAGGATACTTGCAGTTCCTGCAAAACTATGTCTCGCAAAACTGGTACCAGGGCGGCGAAGGCAACTACTCGATGGTGGGAGCAATCACGCTGCAAGCCAATTACAACAACAAACAAAAAGTGAAGTGGGAAAACAAACTGGAGGTAAAACTGGGATTGCAAACCACAAGAAGCGACACACTCCACAAGTTGAAAACATCGGAAGACCTGCTTCGCTATACCGGCAAACTGGGACTGCAGGCTACAAAAAAATGGTACTACACTCTACAGGCCGTTGCCTATACGCAAATGATGCGAACTTATGACAAGAACCAGAGTCCGGTGAAGTCAGACTTCATGTCGCCGTTCAATCTCAACATCTCTCTCGGTATGGACTACAATGTAAGCTGGCTTGACAAGCACCTCACAGGTAGCATTCACCTCGCTCCGCTTGCCTACAACTTTAAATATGTAGGGCGCCTGTCGCTAGCAACAAATAATGGTATTGACGAGGGACACCATTCGAAAAATGACATCGGTTCGCAAATGACCATGGACTTAAAATGGAAGTTCTCCGACAATATTCTCTGGCAGACGCGCTTTGCGGCCTACACCACCTATAAGCGCACAGAAATGGAATGGGAAAACACGTTTACTTTCCAATTCAACCAATTCATCTCTGCCAAGCTCTTCCTCTATCCTCGCTTCGACGACAGCGTAGAGCGCGACGAACATCACGGCTATTTCCAGTTTAAGGAATATACTTCCTTAGGTTTCGCCTACTCGTTCTGAGGACCAAAGGATAAAGAACTTCGAACTTTATAACAAATACCAGTAATACATCCCGGGAAAGTCCCCGGGATTTTTTTGTTGAAATTATTTTGCTATCAACTGTTTACCTGTTTCGTTGAGAAACTCGTTCACCTTAGCATACGGTATCACAATCTCTGCTTTACCGGCGGCATGAGCAGCTATCTCATCCGACTGATAAACCACCACCATACCGTCCTTGGTAAAATAGGGAGGATACTTGGACATGGGAATCATCAGATCATCGCCGAAGACAAAAGACTTCAGCTCATCTTCGCTCTTAAGGTTCCACGCCTTCATGAGACCTTTTTTGATGGTGGCATCCCAATCCATGGCTTGCTGCTGACTGCGAAAAAGGGTGTTGAGCATATTGAAGCCCATCACGCGACCGTCACTTTTTCGCACGGTGAAGCCTTCTGTAATACCATAGCCGTGGGCACCGCCATTGAAGATATACTGATCGAGCACAAATGTAGCAAACTTGTCGGTCTCGTAAACCTTCTTCACGTCATACTGACGAAACTCAGGCATCGGCTTGCCGCCAGCCTCAATCACCTCCTTGTCGTCGGCCTGCATCTCCTTGACATAACTGTCGGCGTAATACTGGAACATGGCCTGTGCACTGTCATAACTTCCGGCATAGGTGCCGCCCATTTCTTCGGAGAGACGCTCAAGAACGGCATGACGGAAGAGCGGATTGCCTCCAACCGGATAATCCGCCTTGATAACGACGGAATCTCTACCGCTCTTTACGATATTTACACTGTCATAAGTCACCTCACCGGATGCCTGCCGGCTTCCGCTGTTGCAACTGCTCAAACTTGTGGCAAACATCGTCAGAGACAGAAATGCAATATCCCCTAAAATCTTCTTTTTCATGATAGTCTATATTATGATTAAGTGATACAATGATAAGACTCGTCTGTAATTTCTTCTCTAATAATTCCTTTCCCACCAGACTCTATAAAAGAAAAGCGTCTGATAACCGGGATACAGGCGCGAAATTACGATATTATTTCCAAGGATTCGCAAAAGAGCTGTTAAAAATAGTGCATACCCGGGAAATAGTACACTTCTGTCATAGTGTAATGATACTTTACTTGACAACAGTGGTTTTCCGATGTAAACTGATTCCTCACAAAACGGAATCGGGCTAAGCGACCTGTCTTGGTATCGCTCAGCCCGATATATAAAATGATTCAGGTTATGGAAAAGTTAGTTATTTCTTTGTTGCGCGGATGAAATAAGCTATGAGAAGCACATAGGCTATCAGCGAACATACTTCAGAAAGCGGGTTCAACCACCATCTGTCGGCCACCGAAACTTCGATGCCGCCGAATTTCAGCAAGGCACTTACCACACCCATCAAGGCACCACCTGCAATAAAACCGCTGGCAATGAGCGTGCCGCGCTCGTCGCGGGCCTTGTTCTCCTCTGCGTCCTTCGATCTGTGAGTGACCCACCAGCGTACGGCACCGCCCACTACAAGGGGAATGTTGAGCTGGATAGGAATGAACATACCCAGGGCGAAAGCCAGTGCCGGAATCTTAAGCCAAGTAAGGATGATAGCGATAAGAGCACCAATGCCATAGAGAATCCAGGGCGCTCCCACTCCGTTCATCAGCGGGTCGATAACGGCAGCCATGGCATTGGCCTGCGGTGCAGCGAGAGCACCTGTAGTGAAACCATAAGTCTCATTGAGCAACATCATCACGCCACCCACCGTAGCGGCAGAAACCAAAGTGCCGAGGAACTTCCATGTCTCCTGCTTCTTCGGTGTAGAACCGAGCCAATAGCCGATTTTCAAGTCGGTGATGAAGGCACCGGCCATGGAGAGTGCCGTGCAGACCACGCCACCCATCATCAGAGCTGCCAGCATTCCGCCGGGACCTTTCAGTCCTACTGCCACCATTACGACAGAAGCGAGAATAAGCGTCATAAGGGTCATGCCGCTCACCGGGTTACTGCCCACGATGGCAATGGCATTCGCTGCCACGGTTGTGAAGAGAAAGGCGATACCTCCTACGAGGACAATGGCCACGAGGGTCTGCAGCAGATTGCCGCTGAACACGCCGATATAGAAGAACAGCGCCACTACGAGAAGCGTAACAAGGGTACCGATGGTAATAATCTTCATGGGCAGGTCGCGCTGTGTACGTGCTACCTTTACCTGGTCACCGCCCTTATGTCCCATTTCCTTGGCGGCCAGACTCACTGCACCGCGAATGATGCCCCAGCTCTTGATGATGCCGATGATACCGGCCATGGCGATACCGCCGATACCGATGCTGCGGGCATAGGAGTTGAAAATCTGTTCGGGCGACATGGCACCCACTGTAAGCGTGATACTGGGATCCCAGGCGTTAAGCACCTGGTCGTGGAAGAGCAGAGACATACCGGGCACGATGAGCCACCACACCACGAGGGAACCAAGGCAGATATAAGCAGCATACTTCAGACCGACAATGTAGCCCAGACCGAGCACGGCAGCTCCGGTGTTAACCTTGAACACAAGCTTGGCCTTGTCGGCAATGTCCTGTCCTATACCAATTACGCGCGAAGTGAAGTTTTCATTCCACCATCCGAAGGTTGCCACGATGAAATCGTAGAGGCCGCCTATCAGTCCGGCAAGCAGCAACGGCTTAGCCTGATCACCACCCTTGGCTCCTGAGACAAGCACTTGCGTAGTGGCAGTAGCCTCCGGGAAGGGATACTTGCCGTGCATGTCGCTCACGAAATACTTACGGAATGGTATGAGAAAGAGGATACCGAGAATGCCGCCGAGCGCAGAAGCCATGAATATCTTGATGAACGAAGCGCTCATCTCAGGATATTTGGCCTGTAAAATGTAAATGGCAGGCAAGGTAAAAATGGCACCGGCTACCACGGCACCGGAGCAGGCGCCTATACTTTGAATAATGACATTCTCACCCAACGCCTTACTACGGTGAGTGGCTGTAGACACACCTACGGCTATGATGGCAATGGGAATGGCAGCCTCAAAAACCTGTCCCACCTTCAGTCCAAGATAAGCGGCTGCGGCAGAAAAGAGCATGGCCATGAGGATACCCCATGTCACCGACCAGGCGTTCACCTCGGGATAGACTTTGTCAGGGGACATGATAGGCTCATATTTCTCCCCCTCCTTCAGTTCTCTGAATGCGTTCTCGGGCAGTTCCACTGCCTTCTTTTCTTTTTCGTCCATGATACTATATTGTGTTATATTTTTTGATGCGCACCAATCATTTTCAACCAAATCATAGTCCATGCCTCCCTGCGTCGGCATAAGCCACGTTTCGGTATCTATTTTTCGCGGAATATTACATTCCGACGATTATTACATGATTATTATATCAAGAAGTGATTGTTTTAGCAAAGTTAGATAAACTTTGCGAAAGATAAAAACGTTTATTAAAAAAAATCTGTTACTTTGGGGAAAATCATCTGCCAAGACCGAAATCCTGCATGGCGGCAATCTTCCTTTGAATCTCTCTTTACAAAAAAAAGACTGCGGCACCTCCACGCGTCGCAGTCTTTTTTATTATCGGAATACCTTATATAATAAGGTGTAATTGTTATCTGAAAATCAGAATCGAATTGTTCTGTGATATCTCGCCACCTCACTTTTTCAGTTCCAGTGACAAGAACTAAGATTTTCCAAATTTTAGAAGAAGAGGTAACGGTTGTCCACCACGTTGGCCTTGATGTAAAGCTCGTTCATGAAGTTGCCTGCATACTGCATGGCCTTCTGACGAAGTTTCATCTCCTCGGTCTTCTCGTCAAACTTGGCAGCGTTCATCTTACGATTCACCACCTGGAACTGATAGACACCGCCCAGGCCCTTGACAGGACGACTGGAGAAAGCGCCCTTCTTGCAAGCCGATACGGCACCGCTCAGAGCGGGTTCAGAAGCGCCGGTGGCAGCAACGAATACGGGAGCAGCGAAAGTTACCTGGTTCACGGTAGTCACTTGTGCACCCTTAGCCTTGGCAGCGGCAATGCTCTTCACGCCCTGTGCCTTGGCGATGAGCTGCTCGGCTTTCTTGTCGCGAAGCACTTCCTGACGAACCATCTCCTTGACCTGCGGATCGTTGAGACTACGATATCCAATGGGGTGAATGTCTTCGCAAATCACGATAAGCAGGTGATTGCCGTTTTCACCACACTCATACATCTGCGACACGTCACCCTTGTCAGCCTTGAAGAGCCACATCATAGCATCACGCGTAGAACGTATTCCGGCAAGATAGTGCTGAGAAGTAGTCATGTCCTTGCT
>JBMNUW010000112.1:0-10705 GCA_050946475.1 Prevotella sp. | reverse complement strand
TAATTATAACTGATAATCGGTTGTGCCGATTGTGCTATGGCATTGCCTATCATGAATACAAACGGAGTGTAATAGCTGGCTATGCCGAAGGCTCCCACGCCGTCATCACCCAAATAATGCATAAACACTTGGTTCCCGCAAAACATCAAAACGGCAAGTGTGATCTCACCTAACAAGGCGGAGAAACCTATTCGGCATTGATAACCCAAATTTCTGACAGACAACCGGAAACTCTTGACACTCATCTTGGGAGAATAGAGCCGGATTCTCTTGGCGAAAAACGTGAGATAGGTCATTGCCATTACTCCTCCTGCCACCACACTGATGGAGGTGGCAAAGGCAGCGCCTCTGACACCCCAGCCCATCGGGAAGATGAATATCCAGTCGAGAACGATATTTATAAGGGCACTTATCAGACTGCACCACATAGCTAATTTCGGCGCACCGTCCAGTCGGATGATAAACAGGGCAATCGACACCCATACTTGGAACATCCATGAAGGGGCAAGCCACAGCATGTAGTCCTTCACCATAGGCAACAGGTGCTCCGATGAACCTAACAGTATTGCCACATTATCAGGGCACAGAAAGACCACTGTGGTGAGCGTCAAAGCTATGATGGATGCAAAAGCCAGACCCTGCGTAACATTCAGTCGTGCCGCCTTGACCTTCTCCCTTGAAAGGTGAATGGAGGCTACGACCGAGCAGCCCACTCCGACCATCAATCCTAAGCCCGAAATTAACATGATGGCAGGCAGATTAATATTCACAGCGGCAATGCCGTCACTCCCCACGCCATGCCCCACGAAGATTCCGTCAATGGCTGTAACCGCTGACATGCTCAACATGCCGAGTAAGGTTGGGATAAAATATCTTTTGAACAATGCGAACACGTTTACCGTGCCTAAATCAATCGCGTCTCTTTCCATTGTATTTTCTCCTTTTTATTTCACACCGCCACCTAATGCATGATACAGATTCTTACAAGATGCCAAGCCTATACAGCAAAGCATTGCCCATACGATGGTTCGTTTCCTCATACTATTAATGCAGTTTTACGTTGTATAATTGATTCATTCTTATTTTGCGGGTGCAAAGGTAGGACGACGTAAAAGCAAATCGCATGAACAAATACAGACAATAAGGATAATTTTAGAAACAACACGCAGAAAACAAGAGATAAAATCGTACTTTTGCGTCGAGATAATAATAGATATGCTGACGAGGAAAAAAGGATATGAGTATGGAATTGCCAACTGGAAGGATGCTCAAGGCAAAAACATCCGCACTAAAGGATGTATCCTTTTGGTTTGCGAGGAGGGGATGGCTGTCGTTTCGGTGGAATTTAAGCAGATGCCCCTTCGCAAGGGCGATGTCGTGCTGATTTTTCCTGACACGATGTTTATCGTGAATAAGGTGTCCGAATTATTTAGGATAAGATATTTAAATGTCTCATCCGGTTTGTGTGACGAAGCCACCTTTGCCCTCTCATCCCAATTTTTTGATACGATATATGTGTCCCCGATTTTCCATGCTTCTCCCGACCAAATGGGATTGTTGGCTGCGTGGGAAAAAATCTTCTTGAGTATAACGCAATGTCAGGCTCCCAAAACGGCCTATATGATGTTGCGCAATCATTTGCAGATTTTTTTCACTGAGATGGAGAATATGGTTTTAACGGAAGGAACCAAGAGTTCAGTTCAGCCTATCAGTTCCACGAGACAGTTGTTCAACCGTTTTTGCAGCTTGATATTGGAATATTGTCATTCTGAACATGATGTTAAATTTTATGCAGGCCAGCTGTGCATTACTCCGAACTACCTTGCGAAAATAACAGGAAAGACATTGAACGCAACTCCAAAGGAGATGATAGACCGGCAGATTATCATGGAGATGAAACAGTTGCTGACCACTACAGACATTTCTATCAAAGAGCTTGCGGCATGCTTCCATTTTGATACGATGTCTTATATGTCTCGCTTTTTCCGTCGCCATACCGGACTGAGCCCGAATGAATTTCGCAAGCAATAATAAAATAAGGGGATTCTTGTTGATAGACAGAATGTTTCCCGTTTATTCATGAGGAGTCTCTATAAGATAGCGCTCTTTTCTCACGTGGGACACGATTAAGCTCCGGTTGGGAGAAAATTGAGCCCCGCCTGGGAGATGATTGAGTCCCAAGTGGGTCACATTCTTGCCCCACTTGGGAAACGTTCTTGCTCCACTTGGGAGACGTTCTTGCCCCACCTGGGGCACGTCGAGATTCTTTGTCGGATTAAATCATGAAAGATGTTGTTTTACGACAGGAAGTGGCGGTATTTCAAGATTAAAGGGCGGCCTCACCGAATCACTCGGTGGAGTCGCCCTTTGTTTTGTTATGAGCTTTTTATGCGTCTGTCGCGTTAAGACACCTGGTAGTTTTCTGCCGTTGCAATGATGGAACGCAACTACAGAACAGACCGGATGCCGGTCCGGCATAGACCGTATAGGGGGACGGACAGGTTTTAGTATCCATAGATTTCCTTGAGTTTCGAGGCTAGTCTGTAGCCACGAAGGTCACAAGCCACGATGTCCCCGTCACCGTCGACAAGGATGTTGCTGGGAATGGAGTTGATGCCATAGATGCTGCAGGCCTCGCTTTTCCAGCCTTTGAGGTCAGACATTTGGTGCCAGTCCATTCCGAGTTCCTTCACAGCTTTCTTCCAGGAGTCAGCGTCGGAGTCCAGGCTGACTCCCACCACATCGAAGTTCTTTGCCGTGTGATAGCGCTTGTAGGCTTCCACCACGTTGGGCATTTCCCGGCGACATGGACCGCACCAACTGGCCCAGAAGTCCACTAGTACGTAGTGGCCTTTGCCAGCCCACTGGCTCAGTTTCACGGTTTTGCCGTTCATGTCCTGCATGGTCAGGTCGGTGAACATTATGCCTGGGCCGCGCTTTGTCATTGACTCGAGCCGTGCCTTGGGTTGCTTCATGAGTTCGTGGTCGTAGTATTTGGTTTCTGTGCCCACCACGCTCTTCAACTGTTTGAAGTCGAGGTCGTAGTTGTAAAGGGCGATGAAATAGGCTGGTGTGACGTCTTCTTTGTGCTTGAGGCAGTAGTTCACGATGTCCTCGTTGCGCTCCTGCTCCTCTTGGTCGATGAGTTTCATCAGCGTTTCAGCCTTCGTGGTGGTCTCCACGGTTTTAGCCTGAGTCTTCACCTCATCCAGCTGGCGGTAGAGATTGTCAATCTTCTGTTTCTGCTTTGCCAGATTGCGCTGGAAGTCGGCAAACTGAACGTTTAGAGCCGATCCGGTGAGGGAGAGCTTCTTCAGATTGACTTCCACGGGTGTCAGGTCGTTGACGAAAGTCAGTACGTTGTCGTTACTGCTGGCCAGGGACACGAAGACGTCGCGCGCCATCTGTCCGTCGTTTTTGAATTCACCATTGTTGACGGGCAGCGACAGGGCCTGATTGCCGTTGAGGTTCTTGACCATCATCACCGTTGAGCAACTGTCGGGTGCCTTGCCTGTCAGTGAGTAGGGAATGCTCTGTGCTTGAGCAGTCACAGCCAATAAAATGGCCATGACAAAGTTAATGAATCTTTTCATGATAATTATGATTTTTTGGTTGATGAATTATTTTCGTTAATTTTATAGCGGTTAGGCGAGAAGGTTACTCCGGGTCCATATCGAAGACGATTTGGATGGCGGCATAGGCTTTTTCACTATTCATCCTGGCACGTACGTCTTTCAGTTGCTGACGTACTTGTCTGAGATTTGCGGAGAGCTCGAGCTTCAGTACCAACTTACGGATGCAGAGTTGCTTTGCGCGGGCGATGGCAGGCTTGTCGGGTCCCAGTACTCGTTCTCCGAAGATATGGCGAAGACGTCCGCCCATGTCTTGAGCAGCCATTTCCACTAAAGAGTCGCTCTTGTGGCGAAGGTAAACGTATATCAGTCGGGTGAACGGCGGATAGTGGAACAGGCGGCGCTCCTCTAACAGGTCTTTGAAGAAGCCTTTGAAGTCGTTGTTGACCACCTGGCCGATGACTGGCAACTGGGGGGACCGTGTCTGAAGGATGACGCGACCGCGCTGTCCGTGTCGTCCGGCTCGTCCCGCCACCTGCGCCATCATCATGAAGGCATGTTCGTAGGCGCGGAAGTCAGGATAGTTAAGCATGGAGTCGGCGTCAAGGATGCCTACTATAGCCACACGATCAAAGTCGAGGCCCTTGCTGATCATCTGAGTGCCGATAAGAATGTCTGTCTTACCATGTGAGAAGTCGTTGATGATACGTTCCTGAGCATTACGGGTACGGGTGGTATCGAGGTCCATGCGAGCAATTCGAGCCTTGGGAAAGTTGAGTGCCATCTCGTCTTCTATTTTTTCCGTACCGAAGCCGCGATCGGCAATGGACGTGCTGTCGCAGCATGGACAGTGGTCGGGTACGGGCATGGTGAATCCGCAAATGTGGCATGTGAGCAGGTTCAGTCGCTTGTGGTAGGAGAGTGACACGTCGCAGTTGCGGCACTTCGGCACCCATCCGCAGACCCGGCATTGCATCATGGGGGCAAAGCCACGCCTGTTCTGGAAGATAATGGCCTGTTGTCGATGTGCCAGGGCATCACGGATGGCAGCCAGCAAGTCGGGAGAGAACGGGCCGCTCATCATCTTGCGGTGTCGAAGGTCCTTGATGTCCACTACTTGAATTTCGGGCAACTCTATCCCTTTATAACGCGTTGTCAGTTCTACGAGTCCATATTTCCCGTTTTGGGCGTTGTAGAAGCTTTCCGCTGAGGGTGTTGCAGTTCCGAGAAGTGTTTTGGCACCCAGCATCTGAGCCAGTACGATGGCTGTGGACCGTGCGTGGTATCGTGGAGCAGGTTCTTGTTGCTTGTAACTGGTCTCGTGTTCCTCGTCCACGATGACAAGCCCTAAACGTTGGAAGGGCAGGAAGACCGCACTGCGAGCACCGAGAATGATGTCGTAGGGTGTGGCGGAGAGCTGCTTCTGCCAAATTTCCACGCGTTCGGCATCACTGTATTTGCTGTGGTAGATGCCCAGCCGGCGGCCAAAAACCCGTTGCAGCCTTTGAGTTATCTGCACGGTAAGCGCGATTTCCGGCAGGAGATAGAGCACTTGTTTTCCTTCGTCGATGGTCTTTTGGATGAGATGGATGTAGATTTCCGTCTTGCCGCTCGAAGTGACTCCGTGGAGCAATACTACGGGATGCTTCATCCATTGCATGAGGACCTTGTTGTAGGCGTCGGCTTGTGGGACGTCCAGTTTTTTAATGTTTTCAGGATGAGGCTCTCCCGCGTCGTTGAGGCGTCCCACTTCCTTGTCGTAGACCTTCAGTATGCCCTTGCGTTCCAGTTGTTGCAATACGCCGGACATTCCGTGACTGACGTTCAGCAATTCCTCTCGGGTCACTTCACGGATAGAGTCGGGGAAGATGCGCGGGTCGGCATATTCATCGTCGAGTTTTTCCGAAGATAAATCTGGCGAGGCAGACACAAGTGCTGATTCACCGGCAGCAGGAGAATCATTGTTGCTGCTCCAGAATCTGTCCCAATGGGAGAGATGGAGGTAACAAGTGAGTATCTCAGCCTGTTTGGTTGCTCTGCGCAGAAGGTCTAAGACCAGGTGAAGTGCCTGTGCCGACCTGTATTTCGGAGCGAGGGCTACGTAGGACTCTGTTTTTGGTCTGAACCCGCTTTCCGCCTTGAGACCAGAGGGCATAGCCGCCTTGAACACTTCACCCACGGTGCATAGATAATAATCGGCAATCCATTGCCACAGTCTCAGCTGTGCGGGTAGCAACATGGGACTGTTGTCGAGTACGGAGAGCACGCTTTTTATCTTGTCGTCCGACAAGTCCGGCTTGTCCTCGTGCAGACGAAGCACAAGTGCTGCATAGGTTTTCGACTTGCCCAGGGGCACAAGTACGCGAACACCCATGGAGCAGTGAAGCGCCATTTCGTCGGTAATGGAGTAGGTGAGTGGAGCTTCCAGGGCAAGGGGCAAAAGCACGTCAACGTATTTCATGACCACAAACTTACAGATTTTTTCCGAGACATAAGGCTTAATGAGCGAAAAAACATGAAAGCTCGTGGTAATCTGATATTTCTGTGATTACCTTGATTTTATTGCTTTTTCTTTCTAAATCCTAACAAAATAAAAGCAAAAAGCTATATTTTATGATAGAATGTGTTAATATTTCAAATAAAAGTTATAACTTTGCACGCTGAATCAACCAATATAATCGCTTATGATACGTTGTCTTCAGGCAGTCAGCAAGTGGCTGGCCAATTATACTTCTATTTTTATTATCGGGATATCAGTATTTGCGTTTCTCTTCCCCCATGTATTTGACTGGGTGCGCGGAAATGTCCAGACCACAATTCTGGGTATCATTATGCTAACGATGGGCTTGACCCTCACCACCAATGATTTTAAGATTCTGGCTCGTCGTCCGTTCGATATCTTCATTGGTGCCTGTGCACAGTTTATCATCATGCCTGGCGTGGCATACATATTGGTTCACGTCTTTCATCTGGAACCAGCCCTTGCTCTTGGAATCCTGTTGGTAGGTTGCTGTCCGGGAGGTGTTTCCAGCAATATCATGTCTTATCTATGTCATGGCGATGTTGCTTTTTCGGTGGGCATGACCTGTGCTTCTACCATTCTGGCTCCTGTCATGACACCGATGCTCATGAAACTCACGGCGGGTCAGATTATCTATGTCGATGCTGCCGGCATGTTTATCAATATTCTCATCGTCACCATCATCCCCGTTTCCCTTGGATGTCTGCTCAATTATTTCTACTCTAAGCGCGAAGAGTTCCCCGTGATCCAGTCGCTCATGCCTGGTGTCAGTGTAACTTGTCTGGCACTTATTGTGGGTGCCGTTATCTCTACGGTTCACGACGATTTAATGGCTCGTGGCTTATGGCTGTTCCTGGGTACTTTTGCCGTGGTGTTCTGCCACAATTCGCTGGGTTATCTCCTTGGATGGGGAGCAGGTCGCCTGGCTAAGTTCAACACGGCCAAAAAGAGGACCATTTCTATCGAGGTGGGCATGCAAAACGCGGGACTTGCTACCGTGCTGGCCAGCAATTTCTTTGCAGCTCAGCCTTTGGCCGTTTTGCCCTGCGCTATCAGTTGCGTGTGGCATAGTATCAGCGGCACAATCCTGGCGGGTATCTACCTGGCATGGGATCATCATCATCCCAGTGCTGTCGCACTGAAGACCGTTGAGGCGGACAGTCTTGTGCCCGATGAGAAAGTCGCAGTCGGTAAACAACTGGAGAGGTAATAAAATCCCCGTTTTTATGGGAAAAGATCTGCGTCACCTTCTGGAGCATCCGGTGTACAAGTTGATGGAACGGATAGTACAATATATGGATCGCTACTATCTGGACCCTATACTCGGCGTCGTCTTGCCGGGTGGAATAGGTGATGCCTTGTCAGCACTCTTGTCGTTGCCTTTTGTCTGGTTCAGTTTTATGGTCGTAAAGTCGGTGCCGTTGACACTCGCTGTTTTGGTCAATATCCTTCGTGATATCGTGCTTGGTATGTTGCCTTTTCTCGTCGGTGATGTTGTCGACATCTTTTATCGTTCCTATGGGCGTAATTTTAAACTTATCACGGGCTATGTCCAGGGCGACAGGCAGACAATTATGGAGGTGAGACGCAAGACAGCACTCTCCGTTTTATTGATTATTGTCTTTATTGTTCTGATAGTGTTGCTTTTCAAGCTGGTGTGGATGCTGGCAGGCTGGTTGACAAAGTGCCTGAGTTGAGGACAACGCTTTCCACTACATATTTGTAATTGTCTTGTATAATAAGAAAGCCCATACCCTGAAATCCATCATGGATTTGAAGGTATGAGCTTTTTTCGTAGCCTATATAGTCTTTTTAGAGATTACTTCAGTTGCTTTCCGTCTGAGAAGGCGTTGGCAATTCGTTTGCCGAATTCAATATAGCCAAGATGAATAGGGTCGAAAGTGACAAGTCGCATTTTTTCAACATCGGGTTTCCCGTCGGAAGCGATAAATTCCTCTTTAACGGCTATGTTCACAATCTTCGCAATGATGTAGCCTCCGGTTTCAGAGAGTTGGTCGGCGTTCTCTATGCGGCACTCCAAGGTCATAGGGAAGTCGGTGAACACAGGTGCGTTCACCTGGCTGGCTTTTTCCACGTGCCATCCCGTCTTGGCAATCTTGTCTTTTTCTTTTCGACCGCTGACGATGCCCACGTAGTCTGCTGCAATGACGGTGTCAGCTGTGGCGAAGGCAACGGTGAATTCCGGATTTGCCTTTAGGTTGAGGGTGGTCTGATGGCTGCCCATCGAAATCATAATTTCGTTGTTGTCCCAAGTGCCTGCCCATGCGGCGTTCATTGCGTTGGGGGTGCCGTCAGCATCATAGGTACCGATGATGAGTACGGTTTGTGGCAGCAGCCACGGTTTTGGTGCAAAATTCTTCATAATTCTTTATTTTAAGGGTTGACGAATATTTGTGTTCCTTTTGTATATGAGTACAAATGAAGTTCATTGACCGTAAATCACTCCCGCCTCTTCTGATAAACCAGTGAGCGGATTTCCGGCATTGCGTAGAGAGATTATTTGTGAATATAACTTCTCAAGGCTTTCACATATTCTGCAAAAGCCTCCTTGCCCTCATCGGTGATACGGCAGATGGTGCATGGACGCTTGCCTTTGAAGGTTTTTTCCACTGAGACGTATCCCGCCGCCGACAGCTTGTCTATCTGCACGCTGAGATTACCCGAGGTGGCACCTGTCTGTTCCTTCAAAAAAGTAAAGTCAGCCTCGTCTACACTGATAAGTACAGACATTACCGCCAGTCGTAGCTCGCTGTGCAACAGAGGATTTAGTGGTTTGAACATGGTTTTTCGTTTTTACGGATAATGATGGCGGGGATGACTAATGAAATGAAGAAGTACAGAGCCGAGAACACCATTTGCTGCGGTCCCATGATGATAAGGCCCAAGGTGCCGCCGAGCACAGTTGAGATGACGCCGCAAACGGTGATGGATTTTATCTTGAGCAGACTGCCTGTGATGGTGGAACCAAGTCCCATCAACATTACCACGATTCCAGTAATTGGAATGACTACGTTGTGATTGACAGTGAACGTTGACGGTAAGTAGAGTTACCTAATCCCCAGTAGAGCATTGGCTTCCAAGCGTTGGCCTCAACTCGTTGGCGAGTGTTTTCTACTATCTCGGTTATAATCTCAAGACTGCGCTCGGCAGTCAATTCCTGTTTCTAGTTCATGATGTAATGTTGTTAGTTGGTGAATGATAATTTGCTGCTACCTCTTCGCTTGCCGCATGGCCTTGCGGTGTCGGTGCTGTCCCTCTCGAGATGGGACGGGATGAGGCTCCCCGAAGCTTTACGCTGCAAAAATAAATAGGTTTATAATATAAATCAAATTATATGGCAAATATTTTCGCCTTTGAGGCGGATTTAACCTTTGTTAAGGGGAGGGTGCGCCGGGACGGCAGAGGTATGCAGGCGCGCCGGATTTTCCGGATTATCCGGATATTCAGGGATGTCCGGCTCTTCCAGTCTTATCCGTGCCCTCCGGTTCCTCCGGAGGTTCTGACAGTCTTGAGCACTTTCAGCTCACGCTCCAGCGAGGCAATGCGGGCTTTGAGGGTGGCGTTCTCGGCTTCGAGCTGCGTTATGATTTGCTTCTGTGTGCCGCGCTGGTCAAGGCGTGCGGCGGTCATTCGCTCGCGGATACCGCCTTCTTCCACAAATTCTCTGTCGCGCGACGCGATGAAGGTGGTCATTGCTTTGTCGACCATGTGACACAGACATACCGCCATGTTGCACATTTCCTCATCGGTCATCCTGTTATAGAAGCGATGATAATCCTTGTCGTCACTATGTTGCTTGCAGAATTTGCGCAAGCGGTCGAAGCGTGGGATGTTGTTGTTTGCCCATTCCGCAATCTTCTTATTTTTCATATAGTCGTGATAGTCTTCGATAAGTTCCTGAAGACTGCCTTTGGCGATTCCCAGCAACTTTATCTCAACCTCGAAACTTGTCTGTCCGTCGGTAAGACCCTCTGCAATGTTCTGTTTGATGGAACGTGCAGCCTGCACCATCTGGTCAACGGTGCGGTCGCCGAATTTCGGCAGGAACCGCTCGCAGAAAGTTTTGGTGAGTTGTACCAGCACGTCACTTTTTCTGTAGAAGTGCAGTTCGGTGTAGACGGTCGGCTTTCTCAGCACGCTGGGTGTTCCGTCTTTATAGCGTTCGAGTTTTATGTTTGTTAGGTCTGGCATAGGTGTTTAGTTCTCGTAAGGTCTAAGGTGTTGATAGGATGAAATCATAATGATGCAAACTTACAAAAATTTCCATGATAGAATACTATGAAATCGAAAAATAATTGTTTGCTCTAGCATCGATAGTTATATTTTGCTGGTTTATTTATCATGGAAATCGAATAGGCTGCATTCACTGAATGACTTGCAGTGTAGACCACTGAAACCATTTATGACTTATTTGTTGCTAAAAATCTTCATAATTGGAAAAAATCTGTCCTAAGGTGTATGCTTATCAGATATAATTGTTATCTTTGCCATGTAGTGCTGGTGTTTTACTTGATTTTTGTAAGTGCAACTCAATTAAGTGAAATCTCCGACATGGCAAAGTCTTTGCAAGCGAACCAAATGAGACTTAATC
>JBMNUW010000111.1:0-10742 GCA_050946475.1 Prevotella sp. | reverse complement strand
GTGGCATTTGCGCTTGCGGTCCAAGACCAGTCTTTCGTCTCGATGAGGTGTCCCGTCATGGAGAACTCTATACCGGTGGAGTTGACATTACCCACATTTTCCAGCATCAGCTTGTCGAAGTTGGTTCCTGCGGGCACCGGTACGCTGGCCAGCAGGTTTTCCGTGCGGCGTGTATAGACATCCGCAGAGAAGGTGAAGCGATTGTCGAGGAATGCCAAGTCCAGACCGAAGTTCCACGATTTTGTCGTTTCCCACTTCAGGTTGGGATTGTAGGCCTCAGGCCGGTATGTATAGATGGGCGTGCCTCCGAACTGATACTGGGCACCATCGAGTCCGGGTGTGTAGACAGGGATGTATCCATAGTTGCTGATGCCGTCTTGTTGTCCCGTGACACCGTAGGAAACGCGTAGCTTCATGTCGTTGACGACAGGGAGCAGAGGTTCGAAGAATTTCTCCTTCGACAGTCGCCAGGCTACGGCAACGGAAGGGAAGGTGCCCCAGCGTGAGTCTTTGGCAAAGCGTGACGAGCCATCCCGGCGAACAGTGGCGGTGAACAGGTATCTGTCCATCAGCGTGTAGTTCAGTCGTCCATAATATGACAGCAGTGTGTGGCGCTGGTCAGAGGCGGCAGAGGTAGACTGTTGCACGCCATCCACATTGTAGACTGCAAAGAAAGGCGTGGCCTGCTTCCAATATTGGTAGTCGTAGCCGACAGTGATGTCAACATTGGACTTTATGGCCTCGAAGTCATTGTTATAGTTGGCATACAGGGTCAGCAGGCGGTTGTAGTTCTTCTGTGGACCATAGTCGTAGTCGCGGCCGCCTGAAGTGTAGTAGGCGAAAGCCTCTTTCGGCACATAGATGTGTCCGTCTCCCTTCGACCAGTCGTAGCCTCCCGTGGCGTGCAGTCGGAGTCCTTTCACCCAGCGGATGTTCCAATCTACGTCGATGTTTCCGATGACGCGATAAACATCGGAGGTGGAATGATATTGTTTCAGTCGTCCCAAGGCATTGGGCTGAGCACCGGTGACGGGTATGCCGTTGTCGTCGATGGCCTCGGCATATCCTCCGAACTGGCTGGAACCCGAGTAGACCGGCTGCGTGGGATTGAGGGTAGCACCGCCCCAGATGGCACCTGTGTCGGCAAAGCGGTTGTCGGAATAAGTGCCCTTGATGCTGATGTTGACCCTGAGATCGTTGTTGAAGAAGGAAGGATTCAGGTTGATGTTGCCGGTATATCGGTTGGTTCTGTCGGTTTTCAAGATGCCTTCTTGGTAATAGGCACCGGCGGAAACGCGGAAGGGAAGCCATGAGAGGGCACGGCCGGAAATGCTAAGGCTGTTGTCTGTACCGAAAGCTGTCTGGAAGATTTCATCATTCCAATCTGTCCGTGAGTCACCGAGCAATGATTTTTGCCGGTCGGTGCCGTTCTCGTTTACAATCTGTATGAACTCGTCGGTGCTGAGCATGTCAGAGGTCTTGGTCTTTGTGGCAAACGAGTTGGTTGTCTGGAACGATACCTTTACGCCATCGCCAGTTCCTTTCTTTGTGGTGATGATGATGACACCGTTTGAGGCGCGTGAGCCATAGATTGCCGTGGACGACGCGTCTTTCAGTACGGTCATGCTCTCGATGTCATTGGGATTGATGAGGCTGAGAAAGTTGCCGCTGCCCGAAACAGAGCCTCCGACCTCCATAGGCACTCCGTCCAAAACAATCAGCGGGTCGTTGGAAGCATTGAGCGAGGCACCTCCACGCACGCGAATGGTGGAGCCGGCTGTGGGAGACCCGCCGTTGTTGACAATCTGCACACCGGCAATCTTGCCATTGACGAGTTCCTCGGGCGAGGAAATCATACCTTTGTTGAAGTCCTTGCTGCTCACCGAAGCCACCGAACCGGTCAGGTCATCCTTTTTCCTTACTCCATATCCGATGACCACGACTTCGCTGATGGATTTCGTGTCTTGCTCCAGTCGGATGTTCATTTCACCGTCTGTTATGGGAACAGTCTGGGTGACATATCCCAGATAGGAAATGGATAATTGCTTTGCCGTTGAGGCCAGCGATAATTGGAAATGGCCATCCATATCGGTCGTCGTTCCCTGAGAAGCCCCGACGACTTTGACCGTTGCTCCGATAAGAGGCTCTCCCGTCTCGTCTGTAACCGAGCCCGATATTGTTTTCAGGTTTTGTGCAACTACCGAGATGGGAGTTAAGAAGAATGCAAAGATAAATCCAAGTAGCATTTCTCTCATCCCGAGTGCTTTGATAGATTTGTACATATTAATTTTGTGGTTTAAGTTATTTAAGATGCCGCAAAATTAAGATGTTTCGGACAATGACATAGTCTCAAATCGGACAAATGGTGCAACGATTTGGACTGGGACGGGAACCCCCTGAAGATAGTCGATGAAATGGGCGTTTTTTATGATTTCCCGCTTGAATATTCACTCGGTTTCACACCGAATTCCTTCTGGAAGCATTTGGCAAAATAGGATGGAGAGCCGAAGCCCACCATGTAAGCAATTTCGGATACGGTGAAACGTTGCTGTTCCAGCAGCATGGCAGCTTTCTGGAGACGGACTCTGCGAATATAGTCCAAGGGAGTAATGCCTATATGTTTTTTTATCAGTCGGTAGAGTTGCTTATTGGGTATGCCTGTCTTCTCACAGACAAAATTCACATTCATGTCAGAATCTGATATGTTTTCTTCTATAACCTCTGCAATTTTCGCCAGTTGCTTTTCTACAGGAGATTCCGCCTCAATGGGTTTAGCTTCAGTGATGGCTTCTATCCTCATGGAGGATTGAATCTCTTTTCTGGCTTTGATGAGCTGCCGGATCCTGCTGATAAGCACTTGCGGCTCGAAAGGCTTGGACATGAACGCATCCACGCCAAGTTTGATGCTTTCGTTCTCGGTGTTGTTGTCCGATTTGGCAGTCAGCATGATAATGGGAATATGAGCAAGGCGGGGAATCTGTTTCAGACTCTTGACCATCTCCGTGCCGCTCATGATAGGCATCATTTCGTCAAGAACTATCAAGTCGGGCAGGAATGAAGATGCCAGCGACAGTCCCGTCCTGCCATTCTCCGCCGTCATGCAAGTATAATCTTTCTGGATGAGGCTTTTTATGAACGTGGCAATCTGCAGGTTGTCCTCCACGATGAGCACCTTTGGAAGATGTGCGTTCACCTCCTCATTGTATTCGTTCATTTGCTTTTGTTTCATCTCCTTGGATATGGGCAGATGAATCGTGAACGTCGTGCCTTGTCCTTGCCGGCTGTACATGTCAATCGTGCCTTTCATCAATTCTATATATTTCTTAATCAGGTACAGTCCGATTCCGGTTCCTTCTCTCAGTTTTGCCGTAGACGGTGAACGGAACAGGCGTTGAAACACCAGATGCTGGTCTTCTTCGGCAATGCCCATTCCATTGTCGGAGACGATGATTTCAACCATATCGTCCACAGCGTCGATGCCACAAGAGATGGTTGCTCCGTCTTCGGAATACTTACAAGCATTGGAAAGCAGATTGGTGATGACGGACTCCAGTTTCACGGCATCTGCTTCTATCCATAGTTGCGGGAAAGACGAATGGAAGACGAATCGCTTGTTGTTATTGTTTTCTTTGAACGAATTGAATATGACTTTACAGAAGTCAACCACGTCGAGGGATGAAAGAATCAGCATGCTGTCGTCATCATCGTTGAGTCGGTGAAGTTCCAAAGAACGGTGTATCATGTTGTTGAGCTTGACGGCATTGTCATAGACCAGGTCTAAGGTATTTTTAGTGTCCTTGTCTTTTGTCTTCTCTCTTAGCACGCTGACGGGTCCTAATATCATTGACAAAGGTGTCTTTAAATCATGGGAGATGTTGGTGAGGAAGGTCAGTTTCTTTTCTGCGTTCGCCAGTTCCTTTTTCTGTATTTCTCGCTGTACCTTTTGGGCATGTCGACGATATATGTACAGTACGAATGCCAGTACGAATGCTATCAGCAATAAAACTTCCAGGAGAATTGCCCACCAGGATAAATACCAAGGCCCCATAGCCGACAGAGGTATGGAGATAGGTGCTGCCGTCGAGCCGACCACTTTTATCAAAAGGACATAATTGCCCATTGACACGTCCGACAAAGTGATGGTATTGACACCTTCCGGCAGTACAATCCAGCCGCCGCTCAGGTCTTTTGGCGACCTGGCCAACTTGTACGCATACCGTTGTACCGACTCTTGTCCGTAGTTTAAGGTGCTTACTATCAGGTGCAGGGCTCCCCGGTATGGCAACGTCAGCTTTCTGGTATCTTTAAGGAGGTCTGCAAGCTGGAAGGCTCCTTCTCCGTTGTCCAGTAAGACCATTCTTATCGTACCGAAATCAGTGGTGTTTTGAAGGTTTCTCACGTTCACTTCCGTCATCTCGTCAGTACCGCCGAGAAACACCTTCTTGGTGTCGCTGTCATAGTAGATTGCGGTATAGCCTCTTTGTGGAATGGGGAGAAGCGTCGGCGTCAGGCGGTCACCCGTAATTTTCCATAGGCTGCTTTGGGTGGATACCCACATATCATCGCCAACTCTTGCAATAGCGAGTACGCTCTCGTCACCGATGGTGGGAGGGAACTTGATAACCTTGTAGGTATGAGATCTGTTAAACATTACTACGCCGCCTTTGTAGGCGCACCATACCCTTCCTTTTGAATCGGAAGCAATGTGGGTGGGATAACCGCCGGATATTTTGTGGATGTCGTAGTATTCAGTTTTGCCATTGTTGTCAAATACAATAATTCTATTGTCGCGGAAGTACAGCACCCAGATGCTGTTGTCAGCACCTTTCACAATGTTTCCGATGAAATCGTTTCGCAGGTCAATCTTTTTACCTTTATAAAAGGGTGAAGCTTGATTGTATGAATAGTCTGCTATGACCGAAGCACTCGAATTACCGAACCGTTCTTTGTCAACCTGATGAATGCCGCCGATGAAGCTGCCAATCCAGAAAAATCTGCCGTTTTCGCAGATGGAGTACACCCAGTTGGTGGAATGATTGCCTTGTTTGTCGGTAACGTGAAAGACATCAAAGCCATCCTTTCCGGGTGCATAGCGGTCAATGCCGTTGTCCGTGCACAGCCAAACATGATGACGGGTGTCCTCGGTAATATACCGTACATGATTGTGTGACAGACTGTTAGGCGAACTGTTATGCCTGTACCATTTCGTGTTCTTGCCGGTCATAAGAATCACCCCGTTTGTGCCTCCGAACCAAAATGATTTCCGGCTATCTTTATAAATGGTCAGGATGTCGTTGCCTAAGCTGGATTGAGTTAGCTCTCCCAGGTTGATAGTCTTGAAGGTAAGGTTATCAGAACTGACGGAAAATCCCTTTTCATGTCCAATCCAAATATTCTGATGAGAATCCGTGTAGGCACACCAGATTTCTGAACCGGCTAATGTCTGGTTAAACCTGGAATCATGACGATGCTCAATGACGTGTCCATGTGACAGTTCAAGCAACCCGTCCTCTGTTCCGACCAAAACACTACCTTTTCTTGATTTGTAAAGGCACTTTACGTTGTTGCCCTTGACTCCTGTAAACTCATTCCAGGTATCGTGTGAGGGGGTGTAGGTATAAAGGTGTCCTTCCGTTCCGACAAGTATTGACCGCAAGTCTGGTGATTCGAGCAGGCAGTTCACGAAAGGAGCCGTCTGTAAATGTCCGTTAATCACCAAGGGCACATTCACGAATCTCTTTGAACCCGAGTCCCATCTGGCAAGTCCGGAATATGTTCCTGCGTAGATGATTCCTCTGCTGTCGCGGTACAAACAATAAACAGCCTTGTCGGGCAAGCTCTTTGACAGGTCAATGGATTGACCGGTTGTCGTGTTGATACTAAATAAGCCTTCCAGTCCGCCTACCCAGAGCTGGTCGCCAACAAGCATAAGACATCGCAGGTCTTTGCCGTTCAGATTTCCTATTTGCTCGTATCTCCCGTCTTTAAAAGAATACCTGTATAAGCCATTGTTGCTGGCAAGATATAATTTGCCATTTTGTTCTTTGATTGAAAAAATCTGGATGGATAGTAATTCATTCTTGCCAACAGAATGAGAGTTGATGCCGTCGAAGAAATAAAGTCCGCTGTTGGTGCCAAGCCATATCAGTCCGCGGCTATCCTCAAAGACGGAAAATACCGTGAGCTTCCTTCCGTCAACCGTCATGTTTGTCCATGATTTTGACGAATAGCTTTCTATCGTACCCAGGGACGTTCCTGGATACAGGAACAGCATCATGAGACAGATGCCGATAACAACAAAGACTTTTCTTGTATATGACAATTTCTTATTTAATATTTATAGTGAACTTGGAATAGGGTTATATGAAAAGGTTGAAGTAACTCTCTTTTCAAATATGGCAGAATGAATATTTGAATATATGAAGAACAGGCTTTACTCTTCTCCGAAGTTCTTGGATATTTTCATCCAATCTCCTGTCGTGTTAATGTCGTAGCTTCGGTCTTGTTTCCAACCATTGATAGTTTCTTGTTTATTCCATGTGGAATCGGATAGGAAAAAGAATTTTCCTGTTTGGTTGCGACACAGATAGGTGTCAAAATAATAAATTGTAGATCCTTCCTCAGCTTGAGTCATTGGTATTATTTGCCAATTTCCAAATCCGTCATCTGTAAAATCTCCTGTTATATATGCTTTAGCAGATGGGTCATAATTGTACATATTGACCTCAAATGTAACCTTTACATTATAGTCGCCATACGCCTCAATGCCACAATGGGGGAGCAGAGTGTTGTTGAAGTCAAAGAAAGTGACATTCTCCCATTTTGAACCCGTTTCTGAATTGTTCGAAGATACCCAAAATGGTTCCCATACACTGAATCCGGCTCCTCCGTTATTTAGTAGAGCATTTTTAATTTCAACCAGATAATCTTTTTGCATTTGAGGACTCGGTACTTCTGAGTATCCCTTACAAACTTTGCTCATTAAATTCTGGTAATTGTCATTCCATGCTCTTGTCCATATATGTCCCGTTTCTGCTACAAAAAGCTGAACGCCGTATGTAGCTTTTAAAGTTGAAGCAAAAGCTCCAAGTTCAGCGGGCGTGTATTCCTGCCATTGGGGATAATAAGAAACGCCGAGCATGTCAAAGGAACGAAGCCCGTATCTCTTGTGCTTAGCAAGCCAATACATAGCTTCAGACGGTGTCATTGCCACATGTAAAATTGTCTTTACCGATTGGGCATAAGTGTTATTAAAATCTGAGACGGCTTGTAGTCCGGCATTAAACAATTTCGTGTTTCTTACGTAATTTGTAGGATAGATTTGACTGTTGTCTGCTACCAATATGCTGTTATTGGTCTCGTTGCCTATCTGAACTATATCGGGCAATAGGTTGTTATTGTAAAGATGCAGTAAGGTGTTGTAAGTATATTTATAGACGGAATCAGCCAGCAGGCTTGAATATTTCACAACGTTTCTCCATGCCTTAGGTACTAAATTTTGTTGAGGGTCTGTCCATGTGTCTGAATAATGGAAATCTAACAAAACTTTCAGTCCTGCGTTTTTAGCTCTTCCTATGCTTCTTTTAGCATCAGCCAGAGTTGAGTAGTTTGTCCACGTAGGGTTGTGCCACAATCTGATTCTCACAAGATTGCCACCGTATTCTTTGATTAATTGATATGGATCTACTTGCGTTCCGCCTTTGTAATATTTTACCCCGTTATCTTGAAGCTCGTTAACGTATGACAAGTCTGCGCCTTGTAGGAAGGTTGACGAAGAAGAAGTTGATATTGCACTTTGCTTTGCAAGAACAGGTTGCATATCTTCAATAGTAGTCTCAACATTATTAGAGCAACTGTTGAAAAAGGCGGATAATACTATTGGCGAAATAAGTAGAATCGCATTTATAATCCGATGGTAATTGGTCATAATAGATTTTGATTAGTTTGGTACTGAATTTAATGTGCTTGCAAATTTAATTAAAATATCATTGGTATCATAAAACATCTCGGACAAAATAGGCAACAGATTGGACATTTTTTGCTCCCAATTGCCTCCAGCATCTTTTGGCAGTATTAGATAACAAAATAGCCCTGTAAATCAATTGATTTACAGGGCTTTAACGTAGTCGGTACGAGAATCGAACTCGTATGCCAAGATTGAGAATCTTGTATCCTAACCATTAGATGAACCGACCGGTTAGTGCTTAAAAGAACGTTGCGCTTTCAACCTGAACCCGCAAGGAGCGGAAGCTGGGGGATTCGAACCCCCGGTACGGTTACCCGCACGGCAGTTTAGCAAACTACTGGTTTCAGCCACTCACCCAAACTTCCTTACGTTGGTTCCGTAGATCAGAGCCTTATTCTTTATTGCGGTGCAAAGGTATAGGTTTTATTTTGAACCGCCAAATTTTTGCTGAACTTTTTTATCTGGATAGTCCATTTTTATTCAATATAATTTATTTCAGCAGGTTATGTGTTTTGGTTTAAAGGGTTGAATGAAGTGAGGCTGTTCTGCGGTTTCGCTTCATTCTTTTTTCTCTCCTTGTTGTTCGGTGTGCGGATTCGGGTCTTTCTTGTTCCATTCGTCGATTGCTCGCTTCACTGAACCGTACATCATCAATATTCTTCTGGCGTGGTCATGGTCGAGTCCCAGTGTCTGCATAATCATCCGGGTTCCTCGCTCAATGAGCTTGTGGTTGGTCAATTGCATGTTCACCATTCTGTTTCCCGTCACTCTTCCGAGTTGGATCATGAGGGTGGTGGAAATCATGTTGAGAATTAATTTCTGTCCTGTGCCCGACTTCATGCGTGATGAGCCGGTGACGTATTCTGGTCCTACAATCATCTCTATGGCTACGTCGGCTTCCCTTGCAAGAGGAGTGTCGGGATTTGAAGTGATGCAACCTGTGAGAATGCCGTGAGCCCGGCAGGTCTTGACGGCTCCCACCACGTAGGGCGTGTTTCCCGATGCAGCGATGCCCAACACGGTGTCCGTCTCATTGATATGGTGTTCGCAGAGCTCTTTCCATGCGCTCTCGCTGTCGTCCTCGGCGTTTTCCACAGCTGTACGCAATGCCTTGTCGCCACCGGCGATGAGGCCCGTCACGAGCGAAGGGTCCACACCGAATGTCGGCGGAAGTTCAGAGGCATCGAGCACCCCCAGGCGTCCGCTGGTTCCCGCACCGATGTAGAAAAGGCGTCCGCCTCTTTTCATCCGTGGCACCGTAAGTGTCACGAACCGTTCAATCTGAGGAATAGCCCGCTCCACGGCATCTGCCACTTTATGGTCTTCCCGGTTGATTTCCGTGAGGATGTCGTGTATGGACTTCTTTTCCAGATGATCGTAGAGTGAGGGTTGTTCCGTTATCATCCTGCTGTTCATAGTTGAAATTCGTTCATAAAAATACCCCCCGATTCACATCGGGAGGTAACAACAACACAAACACAAATTAAAAGTCTCTTATGGAGACCCTTGTTAATATATTAAACCCTAAAATTGAATCTGTAACATATTCAAGGAGGTCACCCCTTCTTTACTGTCGGGGAACCTCCCTTTGTTTGATGGTCAGTCTCGCAGACTTTTGCCGGTGCGAGACGTTGTTACATCACGCCGTCCTCGCGTAGCTTCTGTTGCCATTTCCAGGCAGAGGCAAGCACGTCTTCGAGGGGCGTTTCAGCCTTCCATCCGAGTTCGCGGTTGGCCTTGGAGCAGTCTCCCCAGATTTTCTCGATGTCACCTTCACGCCGCGGACCGAACTTCCAATTGAGTTTCACACCTGTAGCCTTCTCGAAAGTCTTTACGATTTCAAGGGTGGAGTTGCCGTGCCCGGTTCCGATGTTGAAGTAATCGATGTTCTTGGCATCGCTTTCCAGTACGCGCTTCATGGCTGCAACGTGAGCCTTCGCGAGGTCTACAACGTAAATATAGTCACGAATGCAGGTTCCGTCAGGGGTGTTATAGTCATTGCCGAAGATGGTGAGCTGCTGGCGAATGCCCATGGCTGTCTGCGTGACATAGGGAATGAGGTTGGCGGGCACGCCGTTGGGCAACTCGCCGATGAAAGCAGACGGGTGAGCACCGATGGGGTTGAAGTATCTCAGGATGATGCTCTTGATGGGAGCACCACTGTGGATATAGTCGTAGATAATCTGTTCGTTGATTTCCTTGGTGTTACCATAGGGAGACGTTGCCTTTTGGTGAGGAGCGTCTTCCGTTACGGGCAGATTCTCGGGCTTGGGCTGACCGTAGACGGTGCACGAGCTGGAGAAGATAATGCCTCCCACGTTGTACTTGGGCATGAGTTCCAGCAGGTTCAAGAGCGACACGATGTTGTTGCGATAGTAGAGCAGTGGCTTCTGGACGCTTTCTCCCACGGCCTTGCTGGCGGCAAAGTGTATGATGCCGTCGATGTGGTATTTCTTGAAGACGCCTTCAGTGGCAGCCTTGTCCCTGAGGTCGATTTTCTCGAAAGCAGGACGTGTGCCGGTGATCTTCTCAATGCCGTCGAGTACCTTGATGTTAGAGTTGGAAAGGTCGTCCACGATGACTACGTCGTAGCCGGCTTCTTGTAGTTCCACGGTGGTATGCGAGCCGATGAAGCCTGTACCTCCGGTAACTAAGATGGTCTGTTTCATATTAAAACTGTCGATTTGGTTCTTTTTAAATCGTGTTCGGCTACAAAGTTAGTAAATATTTCCGTATGGGAGAGATTTTAAGCGAGATATTTTTTTTAATTCATAAT
>JBMNUW010000110.1:0-10746 GCA_050946475.1 Prevotella sp. | reverse complement strand
AAAAACAAAAACACGAAGAACTGAAAAGACAAACGTAAGGAAAAAAGAGCAAAGACCGAAGGACTGAACAGGTAAACACCAAAGGAAAGGAAACGCCAAAAAAGAATGACTGCAACAGATAAACTCAATGGACAGAAGGGTTAAAACAGAAGGATTGCAGCAAGTAAACGCAATGGACAGGAAAAGTTAAACTCGAAGGACAGGAAAAGAAAGTATTATGGTTTTGCCATTGTTAGTATTTTTTTTGCTAACTTTGCGGCGAAATATTTCAAATTATATATATAAGGTATAACAGTTTATGGCTAAGAAGTTTGCCGAGCACAACGGTCTTGACCTTGTCAAGACTAATGAAGATGTATTAGCAGAGTGGGAGAAAAACGATGTCTTCCACAAGAGTATAGACGAACGGGAAGGAAATCCCCTCTTCGTATTTTTCGAGGGTCCTCCATCGGCCAACGGCCATCCCGGAATTCACCACGTACTGGCACGTTCCATCAAAGACACCTTCAACCGCTACAAGACCATGCAGGGCTTCCAGGTGAAGCGCAAGGCCGGTTGGGATACTCACGGACTGCCCGTGGAATTAGGTGTTGAGAAGGAATTAGGCATTACCAAGAAGGATATTGACAACAAGGCCTCCGACAAGTATATTTCCACAGAGGACTACAACCGCAAGTGCCGCGAGAATGTGATGAAGTTCACCGCCGAATGGCGCAAGCTCACGGAGAAGATGGGCTACTTCGTGGACCTTGACCACCCCTATATCACTTACGACAACAAATACATTGAGACGCTCTGGTGGCTTCTCAAACAACTCTATAACAAGCATCTGCTCTATAAGGGCTACACCATCCAGCCCTATTCTCCCGCCGCCGGTACCGGTCTGTCGAGCCATGAGCTCAATCAGCCGGGCTGCTATCGCGACGTGAAGGATACAACCGTCACTGCTCTCTTCGATGTGGAAGAACCGAAAGAGGCATGGACTCACCACGGACGGACCTGCTTCGTGGCATGGACCACCACGCCCTGGACCCTGCCCTCAAACGTGGCACTCTGCGTGGGACCGAAGATTGATTATGTGGCCGTAGAGACCTACAACCCCTACAACGGTGACCCACTTACCATACTGATGGCAGAGAGCCGTCTGAACGCCTATCTCAAGGCCGATCAGGAATTTAAGGGCGAGGGTGAGCTGCCCGCTTTCGACAAGGCAAAGAAAATCTGCCCCTGGCGCGTCGTGGACCACATGAAGGGCACCGACCTCGAAGGAATGCACTACAAACAGCTCATGCCTTGGGTGAAGCCCTGTGAGAAAGTAAACGACCTCTCGGCGCCCTTTGTGCGCAAGTATGCCGAAGCCCATCCTGAGAAGGTATTCGTCGGCGAGGACGGTCGCGACCGCTTCGTGGAGATGGAAGACCAGGCTTTCCGCGTAATCCTCGGCGACTATGTCACAACCGAGGACGGTACTGGTATTGTGCACACCGCCCCGACTTTCGGTGCTGACGACGCCAAGGTGGCACGTGATGCCGAGATTCCTGCCCTCTATCTCATCAGCCGCAAGGGCGAGACACGCCCCATGGTGGACCTCCAGGGAAAATACTACGAAATTGACGAGCTCGACCGTAACTTCATGAAAGTCTGCATGGACGTTGATGCCTACAGCCATCATGCCGGCGACTACGTGAAGAACGCCTACGACCCGCGCTTCAACCCCAACGGCGTGTGGGACCGCGAAGCCACCGACAAGGCCGACGACCTGAACGTCATCATCTGTATGGAGATGAAACAGGAAGGCACTGCTTTCAAGATTGAGAAGCACGTGCACACCTATCCCCACTGCTGGCGTACAGACAAGCCCATCCTCTACTATCCCCTCGACTCCTGGTTCATCAAGGACACGGAGAAGAAGGACCGCATGGTGGAGCTCAACAAAACCATCAACTGGCAGCCCGAATCGACTGGCTCGGGACGCTTCGGCAACTGGCTGGAGAACCTCAACGACTGGAACCTTTCTCGCTCCCGCTTCTGGGGTACTCCCCTGCCTATCTGGCGCGACGAGAACCGCAACGAGAAGTGCATCGGCTCGCTCGAAGAACTCTACAACGAGATAGAGAAGAGTGTGAAGGCTGGTTTCATGAAGTCGAATCCCCTCAAGGACAAAGGCTTCGTTCCCGGTGACTACTCACAGGAGAACTATGACAAGATAGACCTCCACCGTCCTTACGTTGACTATATCGTGCTGGTGAGCGACCAAGGCGCCCCCATGCACCGTGAGAGTGACCTCATCGACGTGTGGTTCGACTCCGGCTCCATGCCCTACGCCCAGCTCCACTATCCCTTCGAGGGCGAGATAGCCTGCGGACAGCGCATGCGCATCGACCCGAAGCGCGCCCAGAAAGCCTTTGCCGACAACGGCGTGAAGACTCCGGAGGAATACCGTGACAAGCTGGTGCACAGCACTTACGTAGGTACACCTCTGCCACCTGCCTTCTTCCCCGCAGACTTCATCAACGAAGGCGTTGACCAGACGCGCGGCTGGTTCTTCACCCTGCATGCCATCGCCACAATGGTGTTCGACTCTGTGGCCTTCCGCAACGTCATCTCCTCCGGTCTGGTGCTCGATGCCAAGGGCAACAAGATGTCAAAGCACGTGGGCAATGTAACCGACCCCTTCGAGATGTTAGACAAGTACGGAGCCGACCCCGTTCGCTTCTACATGATGACCAACTCCGAACCGTGGGACAACCTGAAGTTCGACCCGAACGGTGTCGACGAGGTGCGTCGCAAGTTCTTCGGAACCCTATATAATACCTATAGCTTCTTCGCCCTCTATGCCAACGTGGACGGTTTCGAACCCAAGGACGGTCCGACGGACCTGACGCTGAAGGGCGAAGCACTGACAGAGATTGACCGTTGGATTCTTTCTTCACTCAACACGCTGGTACAAGGCGTGACGAGAGAACTGGATAACTTCGATCCCACGCGTGCCGGACGCCTCATCGACGCCTTCGTCAACGACGACTTGAGCAACTGGTACGTGCGTCTGAATCGTAAGAGATTCTGGGGTAAGGAGATGAGCCCCGACAAGCACGCCGCCTACGAGACGCTTTATACCTGTCTCTGCACGGTTGCAAAACTGCTGGCTCCCTTTGCTCCCTTCTATGCTGACCAGCTCTATCACGAACTTGGCGGCAAGATGACTTCCGTGCACCTCGAACTGTGGCCTAAGGCTGCCGAAGAAGCCATTGACTCAGACCTCGAGGTTCGGATGGCCATGGCACAGAAGATTACCTCCATGGTACTGGCACTGCGCCGCAAAGTGAATATCAAGGTGCGCCAGCCGCTACAGCAAATCATGATTCCTGCTGTGGACGACACACAGCGCCGGCATATTGAAGCCGTGAAAGACCTTATCCTCAACGAGGTAAACGTCAAGGAACTGAAATTCGCCGAAGGACAAGGCATCCTTGTGAAGAAGGTGAAGTGCAACTTCCGCGTGATGGGCAAGAAGTTCGGCAAGCTGATGAAGCTCGTGGCAGCCAAGATGTCACAGCTGACCCAAGACGAGATTGCATCTCTGGAACGCGAGGGCAGCTACAGCTTCGAGGCCGACGGACAGCAGCTCACCGTAGAGGCCGCCGACGTGGAAATCATTTCAGAGGATATCCCCGGATGGCTCGTCAGCAATGAGGGCAACCTCACCGTGGCCCTTGAAGTAGAGCTCACCGACGAACTGCGTCGTGAGGGAATGGCACGCGAGCTCATCAACCGCATCCAGAACCTGCGTAAGGAGTCCGGTCTGGAGATTACAGACCACATTCACGTCACCCTCACGCCCTGCAACGAGACAAAGCAGGCTGTGGAGTCATTTGCCGACTATATCAAGTCGCAGGTACTCGCAGACAGCATTACACTCGCTGACAACGACGGAAAGGAGACGGATATCGACGAACTGAAACTAAACATCAATATTGTAAAAGTTCAATAACACTTACCAAAGCCGCGCGCAGGTTTCTCATCCCTTCCCTGCGCGAGGCTTTTTCTTTGTAGTCGACAATGGAAAAGAAGGTACGCTACAGTGACGAGGAACTCGAGGAGTTCCGCGCCATCATTAACGAGAAGCTGGCTCGGGCCCGCAAGGATTACGACCAGATGATGCGGCAGCTCATGAATGCCGATGGTAACACCGATGACGACACAGCCCCCACCTACAAGGTTGTAGAAGAGGGAAGTGCCACGCAAGCCAAGGAAGAGCTCATTCAACTGGCACAGCGGCAACAAAAGTTTATCCAGGGACTGGAAGCCGCGCTGGTGCGCATTCAAAACAAGACATACGGCATCGACCGTATCACAGGAGAGCTCATCCCGAAAGAGCGACTGCGAGTAGTGCCTCACGCCACGCTCAGCGTAGCGTCGAAAAATGCAAGAAAAAACCGGAATGACTAACGACAAGAAGATAAACAGACACGACGGACTACTGGCATGGGTCATCGTCATCGCCATTCTTATCATCGACCAGGTGATAAAGATTGAGGTAAAAACGACGATGTCGCTGGGAGAGTCTATACGTGTCACCGACTGGTTCTACATCAATTTCATTGAGAACAACGGCATGGCATGGGGAATGACTTTCATCAACAAGCTCTTTCTCAGCGTGCTGCGCATTATCGCCGTGACTGCCATCGGCTGGTTCATCTATCAGGTGGTACGTCAGAAAGGGCGGCGGCGTTTCGTGGTAGTGCTCTCGATGATAGCCGCCGGAGCCGCGGGTAACATCTTCGACTCGATGTTCTACGGCCTTATCTTCAGTGCATCGTCACCCTACTACGTATCTTATTTTGTGCCCTTCGGCACGGGCTATGCATCCTTCTTGATGGGAAAAGTTGTCGACATGTTCTACTTTCCCCTCATTGTAAGTACGTGGCCCGACTGGATGCCTTTCGTGGGTGGCGAACATTTCGTATTCTTCTCGCCGGTATTCAATTTTGCAGATGCCTGTATCACTGTGGGTGTACTGCTCATGCTTATTCTATGCCGTAAGGACATGGAAACCATGGGAGATGTAATCCGGACAGGTTTAGGCAGAGCCACGAAAACAGACAACAACGAACATGCCTGCGACAGTGGAAAGAAAGACCTGCGACAAAAGAAGGATATCTCGCAACGCAAGGAGGAAAGCCGATGATGCGCCATGGAACATTTCTCTCTGTCATGCTGGGTCTGCTGCTGACTATGTTTGTCAGCTGCAAACCCACCGTGCCCTCGCGCTACATACAACCCGACGACCTGGAGGATATTCTCTACGACTATCATCTTGCCGGAACTGTGGCAGAACAAATGGGCGGCGATGTCAGTCGCAACGCACTGGCATTGCAGACTTCCGTGCTCAAAGAACATGGAGTGACACAGGCAGAGTTCGACTCATCCATGGTCTATTACACCCGTCATGCTGACAGACTGCACGATATCTACGAGCATATCACAACCCGTATGCAAAAAGAGGCATCGCAGCTGGGAGCAAGCGAAGCTGAGACTTCCTTGGGAATGGCATCATTAAACGGCGACACCCTGGACATCTGGCGCGGTCAGCGTTCCATGGTACTGATGCCCGTAATGCCTTACAATCTCTACAGCTTCGAAATGCCTACGGATTCTTCGTTCCACAAAGGCGACGGCATCAGTCTGCTATTCCGCTCAAGCTTCATCTTCCAAGACGGCATGCGCGACGGCATGGTGGTGCTGGCCGTAACGTTGGGCAATGATTCCGTGGTATCGCGCTCCATGCATATCGCTTCAACGTCGACTTATACACTGACCATCGACGACAACGACAGCCTCGGCATCAAGACTGTGCGCGGCTTCTTCGTACTCAACAAGAGCCAATCTGACCAGAACTCATCCACCACCCTGCGCGTGATGAGCGTAAGCAACATTCGTCTGTTCAGAAAACGACAAAAGTTCAAGCCTGTACAGCACTCTGCACCATCAACTCCCAATCAACAGACACCCGACAAGCCCGTAACTGACGATTCTGCCGGACGGCAGTTACCCCCGCCTCGGCCCGGTGCCAGTGTTCCGGTAAGATAAGCCGGGGAATCATCTCCATCCGCCGAAAGGTCAACGAAGACTGAATCCGACAAGACAAGCCATTTACAAACCTTAGCGACGGGCACGCACTGAAAGGTGTCTACCTCAACAGACTAACTCATAAAGAAAAGAATATGCTATCAGTTAACGAATTGGAAGACCGGCTCATCGACCTGGCCTTCGCAGAGGACATCGGTGACGGCGACCACACCACGCTCTGCTGCATCCCCGAAGATGCCATGGGCAAGAGCCGCCTACTCATCAAGGAAGACGGTATACTGGCCGGAGTGGAAGTGGCAAAGCGTGTATTCGCACGTTTTGACCCTACCATGAAAGTAGACGTCAAGATTCAAGACGGCACACCTGTCCACGTGGGCGACGTGGCTATGGTGGTAAGCGGCAAAGTTCGCTCTCTGCTCCAGACTGAGCGACTGATGCTCAACATCATGCAACGTATGAGCGGTATCGCCACTATGACTCATCGCTATGTAGAGCGAATTGCAGGAACGGGCGCCCACGTGCTCGACACTCGCAAGACCACTCCGGGCATGCGCATGCTCGAAAAGCAGGCTGTGAAGATTGGCGGCGGCATGAACCATCGCATCGGCCTCTTTGACATGATTCTCCTGAAGGACAATCACATCGACTTCGCCGGCGGTATTGCAAACGCCATCGACCGCTGCCACAAGTATCTCAACGAGAAAGGACTAAACCTGAAGATTGAAATCGAAGTGCGCAACTTCGACGAGCTGCAACAGGTAATGGATCACGGGGGCGTGGACCGCATCATGCTCGACAACTTCACTGTTGCCGACACACGCAAGGCAGTTGAAATCATCAATCACCGCTACGAAGTGGAATCGTCGGGCGGCATCACCTTCGATACCATCCGCGACTATGCCGAGCAAGGCGTAGACTTCATCAGCGTGGGTGCACTTACCCACAGCGTGAAAGGTCTTGACATGAGCTTCAAGGCTTGCAAGTGACATCAATCGTATGAAAAATAAAAATTCCGGAAGTTTTCACTTCCGGAATTTTTTATTACTAACTATCGCAAGTAACATACAGTCTATTAGTAAATTATCAACTTGTGAAAATGAAATTACTAACCTAATCCTAATCAATTAATCGGAATAAAACGAACTGCCGCTCCGCCTGAAGGAAGCAGTTGCAGCCGAAGGACCTTGCCGCCCTTGATATTCTTAACAGTAGTACGGACCTTAGTGCGGGTTTTCAGCTTTGAGTCGTCAGTATAGAGTTCCATACGGTAACGGCGACCCGGTTTCAAGAAGAGACGGGTATCAATATTCACCTCACGGGCCTCCTTGCCATTCATCACGCCGACATACCACTCACTCCCCGAACGACGCGCCTGAACGACAAACTGGCCGGGAGCACCATCAAGGGCCACACTTTCGTCCCATGTGGTAGGTACAGCTTTCCAGAAGTCCAGTTCACGCTCTCCGTGATAGAGAGAAGGCTTGTCATACCAGAAAAGAAAGGTGACGGGACTGTAATAGACTACAGGCATGGCAAGCTGATGCGCCTTCGTATTCTTTACCTTGCCGGAGAAATAGCAGGGAGTGTAGTCAGCCGGACCGCAGAGGAAGCGCGTGAAAGGCAGTATGGTGTTGTGTGTGGCATCGGGCATCTCCTCATTACCGCCCACACCCTCCTGCGTCATCAGATTGGGATAAGTACGGCTCCACCCCGTCGGCCGGTATTCATCGTGAATATCCACCATGATTCCATAGCGTGCACACTTTTTCACAGCCTCGTGCAACCAGCGCGTCCAGTACTGATTGCCAACCTGAACAAATCCGAATTTCAGGCCTTTCACTCCCAACCGATGATAAAGAGGCAGAATGGAATCAAGTTGAGTGGACAGTGCCCGTTGATTGACATAGAGCCAGATGCCGATGCCATAACGAGCCGCCGAGTCGCACACTTCCTTCAAGGTTATATTCCATTTGGGCGCCATCTCCGTCGCAAGGGAACTCATCTTCATCTCCGGTCCGTACCAGGATGCGTCCAACTCCACATAACGGAAGTTCATCTCATGTGCAAACCGAATGCTCGACAATATCTCCTCGCGGCGCAATCCACTCCGGAATGCCTTTCCCGGACGACAGAAAGAGAAGTCGCCCCGTGCGGGAGCATTGAGCAGGAGCACCAGTTGCTTATGGTTGATGAGGTCCACGGCACGCTTACCGACCATCATCACACGCCACGGCATGTCATAGGGCGTGGTCACATCGGCATCCTGATAGAGTGACACGCCTATCACCCCGTCGCGCAACAGGCGGAACTTTCCCCGGACAAAGTCGTGCATATCAGCTTCCAACAAAGCCATATAGGTTCCGTCGGTCAACTGCAACAGCAAGGGACGCTCACTCTCGTCGCCCCATTCGCTCATTCTTAACGTAGAAGGGATGAATGGACCTTGTGCCCAGTGTTCCTGCCATGCCTTAGTCTCCTGTGGCAGGGGAAACGTGGTCAGATCGCGGGTGACGCGCATAAATAGTCCGTTAGTGGCTTCGGGAAAATGATAGCGAAGGGCAACGCCTTCATTATAGGCTCTCACGACAATGTCAAGCAGATAAGCCTTTTGCTTATTATAGGCATTTCCGACCTGCCTGCCCGTCTGTCCCTTGCGCAAATGCACAATCATTTGCTTATAGTGGTCGCGCAATTGACTATATTCCCCATAGACAGGACTGAACACAGAATCGTGTTCGACATAATCCACTCCGGTAATTTCCATGTCGGATGTCCACAACCGTGACGTATCCATAGGAATCCCCATTGCCTGTTCCACCAAATGGTTGTCCACTTGAACGCCCAACTGACCGTTGTCTATGAGCTTCTTATCGTCGTAAGACAATTGGTAGAACAGGCCTCCTTGTCGCTGATTGAAAGTGAAGACATAACGACCATCCGGCGAGGTGAGCACATTAGCCGCCCATGCCGAAGACGTAGTGCCGACCAGCAACAGGCAAGTTAAGATTATCCTTAAGGAAAGAGAAAATCCTTTATTCTTCATTATTATTTTTCTTTTTTATTCCAGTAAACCACATAGCGATGATGGTGCACGTCAAAGAATGGTTTCACCAAGATACCATTTTTCGAGCGCCACTGCAGGTTACCGACCGACTCGAAATCATTGATGGAATGATACTGGCAATGCTCAACGAGTGAGGCGGGCACCTGATAGTCATAGGTGTAATAATCGTTGTATTTCTTCGGACTACTGAACGGATGACTTACAGTATCCAGTTCTCCCGCCAGCACCACCGGGCCATAGAGCAACGCCGTCCGTGCAGGGTCGTCAGTTGTAGCCTCTTCACGGAGCGACATTCCATAGCGAATGCTGACACGGTCGCCCTGCTTCCAGTTCCGACTGATGGAAGCATAGCCGTCCTTGATGTCCGTCTTTTGTCGCCGGCCGTTCACCCACACCTGCATGGATGTGGTCCAACGGGGACAACGCAACTTAAGCGTGAAACGACGACTCTTTCCGCTTATCTTCAATATCACCTCCCCGTCGGCGGGAAAGCGTGTGGAAAGATTCACCTTGGTTCCCTCCCAGTCGAGCCGCGAGGGAATGAAAAGATTCAAGTAGAGGTCCTTGGAAGTATGGAACCATATTGACGAAGCATATTTCACATGACTCTCGAAGCCCGAGCCCACACAGCACCAATAACTTGAATCGCGCGTGGAATAAAGACGGTAGGCTCCGGTCTGCAAAGGCGTGAAATAGGTCACCATCGATGTCTGCGGGTCCTGCTGTCCTAAGATGTGGTTGTAGAGTGCCCGCTCGTAATAGTCTGCCACCTCTCTGGATGCCGTCCACTCGAAGATGTGATCGGCGAGCTTCAGCAGATTGTAGGTGCAACAGTTCTCGCCGTCGTAGCCCGTAAGATGCTTGCTCTGCTGATCTGGGTCAAAAAGATGCTCCTTGTCCGACACCTCACCGGTGACAAAGGCATGGCGGAAGGCCAGCGTGCGGAAGAGCAGTTCCGCCGCCTTCCGGCTGAGGGTGTCTCCGAAGAGCTCATAGTTGCGACATTCTCCTATCAGTTTGGGGATGAAGGTGTTGGCATGATTGGTCCCCAGGTCGGCGTTGCCTTGCTTCAGCGGGTCAATCTTGGCATTGTCATAGAAGAAACGGGCCACCCACAAGGCTTTCTCGTCGCGGGTAAACCCATAGAGATTATACATCGCTTCAGGGAATCCGCCGAACTCATTGCGCAACATTCTGCGTCGCTGTTCGTCATCCACACCCTGCAGTTTGGTATAAGCCCAGTGCGCCATGCGTGTCACCTCTTTCAGAGCCGTGTCGTTGTGGCAAAGAGAATACTGGTCGAGCAGTCCCTGGGCAATCTTGTGCAAGGTGTAGAAAGGTGCCCAAACACTCTTGCCTTTCATATTCCGGTCGATGAGTCCTTCACCGAAGGCGCTCAGATATCCGTTGCCGTATTGTTGTTGCACCTCGTTCAGTGCATTGACAATGCTGTCAGACTTCATCTTCACGGCTGTGCTGCCCGTCTGTGCATAGAGCATGGCCAGAGCAGAAAGGAGATGACCCGTGATATGACCGCGCAAATCACAATCGAGCGATTCCCATCCGCCCAACTTTTTCATGGTGAAATAGCC
>JBMNUW010000109.1:0-10772 GCA_050946475.1 Prevotella sp. | reverse complement strand
ACGCGTGAAAAAATGAACTGACACGCGTGAAAGAATGAGCCGACTCGCGTGAAAGAATGAGCCGACTCGCGCGAAAGAATGAGCCGACTCGCGCGAAGAATAGACAGATAAGCGCAAACGGACAAACCTGCATGCGCGGAAGAATAAACAGATAAACGCAAAAAAAAAATATACTGACGAAAGCAAAAACGCAAAAGAATAAACAGACAAACACATCACATAAAAAACAGACAAACCACCATGAAGATATTTTGCATCGGAATGAACTATGCCCAGCACAATAAAGAGCTGCACGACACGTTATTAAAGACAGCAGAGCCCGTGATTTTTCTGAAGCCCGACTCTGCCCTCCTCAAGGACCACAAGCCGTTCTTCGTACCCGACCATCTGGGGCGTATTGACTATGAGGCGGAGGTAGTGGTGCGCATCTGTAAACTGGGGAAAACGGTTCCGCAGCGATTCGCTCCACGCTATTACGACGCGCTGACCTTGGGCATCGACTTCACAGCCCGCGATCTGCAACACCGTCTTTCACACGACGGACAGCCCTGGGACCTGGCAAAGGGATTCGACGGTGCCGCCTGCATCGGCGAATGGATACCCAAGGAAAAGCTGCCCGACGTACAGCGGCTGCGCTTTCACCTTGACATCAACGGCAAGACCGTGCAACAGGGCTGCACCGCCGACATGCTGAGGAGCATCGATGAAATCATCAGTTTCATCAGTCAGTACTATACGCTCAAGACGGGTGACCTGCTTTTCACCGGTACTCCTGCCGGAGTAGGTCCCGTACACATCGACGACCATTTGGAAGGGTGGATAGAGGAGCGCAAAATACTCGACTTTAACTGTAAATAGCAAGGACAGCAGGCAGAGGGCAAATTTTTGCTCTTTCATATTCTCTCACATGAAGCTACTGCATCAGTACATACTTCTCTTCGTCCTGCTATGTCTGTCGACAGCGGCACAGGCACAGCGGTTTTTCAACCTCACTCAGCGCGAGGTGAGGGTGGACTCCGTGTTGCCTCATTTTTCCTATTCCGTTCCCCTGCCCGGAAACTACAACGACTCTACCTTCACCGCCTCCATCCTCTATCCGGAATTCATCGACATGACGATGGGAGATGTGGTGAACTACCACCGACTTTCCGACGAACAATTACCCGTTCTGCCCGTAATAGACCAGCAGGTGGTGGTTGACCGAAAGAAGGGCGCACTGGAGGTACAGTTCTGTCCTCTGGTCTATAGAGACGGGCGCTATCAGATTCTCGTCAGCTTCATGCTCCGCGTCGACTCCAAGGCAAAATCACGCGGCATACGACGTGCCAACGCCCGGACACGCGCCACGGCATCCGACCGCTATGCCGACCACTCTGTATTGGCTTCGGGCAACTGGGCCAAGATTCGCGTACCGTCTACCGGCGTTTATCAGCTCACCGAGACCTTAATACGCAAGGCCGGCTTCTCCGACCTCAGCAAGGTGAAAGTTTACGGCTACGGAGGTAACCTGCAGAACGAGACGCTCGATGCCGACGAGCTTTCGGCCACCGACGATTTGCAGGAAGTGGCGCTCTGTAAGGTGAACGGACGACTGCTCTTTTACGCTAAAGGTCCCGTGAGCTGGAGTAACAACACCGCCGCACGGCGCACCCGCAACCCTTATTCCGACTACGGCTACTATTTCATCACACAAGGTGACGAGGAAACCACTACGGTGGACTCCACCACATTTGTAGACAGCTTTTATCCCTCTGCCGACGACTACCACACGCTCTACGAGGTGGACGGTTACAGCTGGTACCACGGAGGCCGCAATCTCTTCGACACGCAGACCACGGCCAGCGGAGAGACGCGCACCATCGTATTGAAAAATCCGACGGCAGCCACCAGCGGCCAGCTCTCCGTCAGCGTAACGGCAGGAAGTAACAGCCAGATTCGCATCTCTCTCAACGACAGTACACTCGGAGAGCGCAACATAACTCTGGGTTCCTACGATGTGGCAAACAGCACTACGGGCACTTACAGCGTAGACGGACTTGTCGCCAGTGACTCCGTACGCATAGAAGTGCTGTCGGGAGGTCCGGCGCGTTTAGACTATGTCTCCATGGCATGGGACGAGCCTCAACCCGCTCCTACCCTGTCTGCCACAACCAGCGTGCCCGAATACGTATGCAACATCACCAACCAGGACCATCACGCTGACAGTCAGGCTGATATGGTCATTATCATTCCTACCTCGCAGGAGCTTCTGGAACAGGCCGAACGACTGGCCACCTACCATGAAAGCCACGACGGCCTGAGGGTGAACATTGTCCCCGCTGACGAGCTGTTTAACGAGTTCTCCAGCGGCACTCCCGATGCCAACGCCTACCGTCGCTATCTGAAAATGCTCTATGACAGAGCGGAGAGCGAGGACGACATGCCCCGCTGGCTGCTTCTCATGGGCGGCGGCGTATGGGACAACCGCATGCTCACTACCGACTGTCAGAACCTTTCCCCAGACGACTACCTGCTATGCTTTGAGGGCGAGAACTCCTTTAACGAGATAAACTGCTATGTCGACGACGGATTCTTCGGACTGCTCGACGACGGCGAGGGCAGCAATCCCCTCACCAAGGACAAGCTCGACGTGGCCATCGGACGGTTTCCCGTGACAACGGCCGACGAGGCAAAAGTCATGGTGGACAAGGTGATAAACTACGGCAACAACGAGAATGCCGGAGCCTGGCAGAACACGCTGATGTTCATGGGCGACGACGGAAACAACAACCTGCACATGAACGACGCCAATTCCATTGCCGACAGCGTCATCAGCAACTATCCCGGATACGTGGTGAAAAAGGTGATGTGGGATGCCTACAACGAGGTTTCCACTTCGACGGGCAACTCCTATCCTGACGCCCGAAGCACCATTCTCGCCCAGCAAGAGGCCGGAGCCCTTATCATGAGCTACACCGGACACGGCGCCGCCTACCAGATATCCCACGAACGGGTGCTGGAACTCAACGACTTCAAGAATTTCACAAACGAGAACCTGCCCCTATGGATAGTGGCAGGGTGCGACATCATGCCTTTCGACAAGACGGAAGAAAACATCGGAGTGTCGGCGGTGACCAACGCCAACGGAGGTGCCCTGGCCTTTTTCGGAGCCACACGCACGGTGTACGCCAACTACAATAAGATGCTCTCGTCGGCTTTCGTAAAGTATGTACTCTCCCTCGAAGACGACAAGCCCATCACCATCGGCGAAGCACAGCGACTGGCCAAAAACCAGATGATAGACAATCGGCAGGACCTCACGGTGAACAAGTTGCAATATGCCATTCTCGGCGACCCCGCACTCAGTCTCTGCCTGCCCGTCCGCAGCGTGGTAATCGACTCCATCAACGGTCAAGCCGTTACCTCAACCAACCGGCAACAGCTTAAGGCCGGACAGAAAGTAAGTATTGACGGACACGTTGCCGACGAGTCGTCCGACGGACTTGTCACTCTCACGGTGAGAGACTCGCGAGAGTTGGTAACCTGCAAGATGAACACCTCTGCAGAAGCTGACACGGCCTTCACCTACTACGACCGGACACGTTATCTCTTTCAGGGCACCGACAGCGTGAAGCAGGGAAAATTCAGCATGCAATTCACCGTGCCAGTTGACATCAACTATACGAACGAGACGGGACTCATCAACGTTTATGCCGTGGACGAGACGCGACAAATAGTGGCACATGGAGCCGATGACAATTTCACCGTGGGAGGTACCGACATCACAGCAAACGACAGCACCGGCCCGAAAATCTACTGCTATCTCAACTCTACCGAATTCCAGGATGGCGGCACGGTGAACACCACACCCTACTTCGTAGCACAGATATCCGACTCGGACGGTATCAACGTCACGGGAAGCAGCGCCGGACACAACCTGCAGCTCATCGTGGACAACGACCCGTCAATGACCTACAATCTCAACGACAACTTCCAATATGACTTCGGCTCTTACACCAGCGGCTCCACATGGTACAGTCTGCCCGAAATGGAGCCAGGCTCCCATCAGCTCGTCTTCAGAGCATGGGACGTGCTGAATCATTCATCTTCAACCACACTGAACTTCAACGTGGTACGTGGTCTTACCCCCACGCTCTATTCTGTAGACTTGACGGAAAACCCGGCTACGGAGCAGACCACCTTCATCGTGAGCCACAGCTTTACCGGCAGCAGCGTTGACGTATGTATTGAAGTGTTCAACACCGCGGGCAACCTGCTATGGAAGCACACTGACAGCGGCGTGACTTCCACAACAGCCTACACCTACACCTGGGACCTCTGCACGGAAGGGGGCGGCAGACTGCCAACAGGTGTCTATCTCTACCGGGTCCGCCTTTCGAGCGAAGGCAGTCAAGAGGCTAGTACCGCAAAGAAGTTTGTAGTAATAGGTAATAATTAGCCTCACTTCACGTTATTACTTGTAGAATGCCTCCTAAAGCCTGCCTGTTTGCATACGGGGAGACTTTTCGAGCACACGCCTCTTGCAGAAAATTCGGTCAGACCTTATTAGACAGTACAGGTAACCAGCCGACTTTCCACAACCACAGATTACCAGTAAACAGATGAACACGACACAGAAAATCATTACAGTCTGTATGACGGCAGCCATGCCTTTCGCCGCCCATGCGCAAAAGAGCGAAATGTTCAATCCAGAAAGATACTCCGTCACCTCGCAGATGATTGCCCCCGACGCACGCGGAGGCTCTATGGGAGACCTGGGAGCAGCAACCGATCCCGATGTGGCATCGCAGTACTGGAACCCCGCCAAATATCCTTTCTGTATCTCAAGGGCAGCCGTATCGCTCAACTACACCCCCTGGCTCCGGCAAATAGTGAACGACATCGACCTTGCCTATCTGTCGGGCTACTATCGCATCGGCGACTATAGTGCCGTGTCGGCATCGCTCCGCTACTTCTCTCTCGGCGAGGTTTCCACCAGCACCAACTCCGACGCCATGACCATTAACCCCTACGAAATGTCGCTCGACGTGGCTTACTCGCTCATGCTGAGTGAAAAATTCTCCATCGCCGCTGCCGTACGCTGGATTTACTCCGACCTGACCTACGACTTCAATTCGGAGACTTCCGCAGCCTCGGCCTTTGCTGCCGACATTGCCTGCTACTATCAGAACTACATCATGCTGGGGCAGCGCGAATGTCAACTGGGACTGGGACTCAACATCTCTAACATCGGTTCAAAGATTACTTTCGGCGGAAGCGACGACAGTGAGTTCATCCCGACCAACATGAGACTGGGTGCCGCCCTGATGGTTCCCATCGACGAGTATAACAAAATCACCATCGCCGCCGATGCCAATAAACTGCTCGTGCCCACCTATCCACAACAGGAAGACGACGAAACCACTGAAGAGTATGAAGAACGCCTGCAGACTGACTACTATGACGTATCGTCAATCAGCGGCATTTTCAAGAGTTTCAGCGATGCTCCCGGCGGCTTCAGTGAGGAACTCAAGGAAATACAGTGGAGTGCCGGCGCAGAATATACCTACAACGATAAATTTTCACTCCGTGCCGGCTACCACCATCAGAGTGAGAGCAAGGGAAATCTGAAATATTTCGGCGTTGGTGCCGGCTTCAAGATGAGCGCCTTCTCGCTCGATGCCGGATATGTCATTGCCACGGCCCGCACCAACCCACTTGACAAGACCCTCCGCATTTCCCTCACCTTCGACATGGACGGCATCAAGGACTTGCTGCACAGAAGGTGAACAATATTTTCAATTCAAAATTCAAAATTAGGCTCGCGCGGGAATAGACAATGCAAAATTGCTAAGGCAATCAATTAGAGTGCTGCCTCTAACTCATTTTATTTCTCTGTTTACGCATAAGAAAATAACACATAAGAAAAACAAAGCATAAGAAATATAAGAAATGTCAGCTATAAATCATCTTCCTTTCCGTGTAGGTATGGGCTATGATGTCCATCGCCTGGTGGAAGGCCGCGACCTGTGGTTGGGCGGCATCAAAATAGCACATACCAAGGGACTCTTAGGGCACAGCGACGCTGACGTACTGATTCACGCCATCTGCGACGCTCTGCTGGGAGCTGTGAACATGCGAGACATTGGTTATCATTTCCCCGACACCAGCGACAAAACTCTGAACATGGACTCCAAAGAGATTCTGCGACAGGTGGTGGCACTGATTGACACGAAAGGCTACGAAGTAGGCAACATTGATGCTACGGTTTGTGCCGAACACCCAAAAATCAATCCCCATGTAGATAACATCCGCCACTGCCTCGCCACCGTCATCGGATGTGAAGAAGACCAGATAAGTATCAAGGCCACTACCACCGAACACCTCGGATTCACGGGGCGTGAGGAAGGAATCTCCGCCTATGCCGTAGCGTTAGTGGTCAGTAAGAAAAATGATGTCCCGGAATAACTGTCAGCCGGGAAGTCCTTCTCTCTCAACCGACATATAGGTAGCGCCTTACAGGCGCCATCTTCAGCTTCTGTTATCACCGTGGACATCCCCTCCGCTAACGCTGCGGGTATGTCCACGGTTTCTAAGATATGGCCTTACAGGCCGACGATGCCCAAAGCATACAAACTTACAAACCGTCGATTCCCAAAGCATACACACACTTACTGGCCGATGATGCCCTACACTCGCCCGGAGGGCGATACCTTAATAACCGAGCACATGGGAGTGTAGCGGACATGTGCCCGGACTGAAAAATCTCGCTGAAAACTGCGCCTGTAAGGCGCTACCTCAATCAACCGACATGGACAAGCAGCTCCATACCCGCTGCTTCCATACCCTCTTTCGAACTCACTGACGGGATTTTGCTTCACAAAGATACATGCAAAATCCACTTAACGAACTTTTCGTTGAAACAAAAAAAGCGCCGAAACTCAACGAGAGCTCCGGCGCAAAAAAAATATTGTTTAACCCTAAAACTTTCAAAATTAAAGAAAACCTCACGGCCTTCTTGCTATCCTTCTACAATCATTTTTTTACCTAAACCAGAAATCTAATAACCTATCTCTGTGTTACTAACCTAAACAATCTATCAAATCTACCTTAAAACCAAATAACTAAAAACCTAAATCTATTACTACTAACCTAAACAATCTATTAACCTTTGACAAGTGCAAAATTACACTTTTCCTATATCCCCTCCAAATTTTCAGTGAATAATTAGTGTGATTTAACACATTTATTTGATTTAAATCAAGGACTGTTCACGTGCACACCCCATTTTTTACATATATTTTTGTTTTTTATAAGAAATGGAGACGCCCGAACGATTGTCTAAAAACCATCATCAAAGCCATTGAAAAAGCTGGCCTTGACAAACAAGTGGAAAATTTTGAAAGAAATACTACTCTTGTACGTGACAAATTAACTTTTCCACCAATTTCGGAAGTGCGTACTGTCCAATATCCTTTTCGTCAATCCAGATATAATCTTCAGGAAGAGAAGGACGACCGGTAACATCAACGCGATGAAGGTCTGCAACTAGCAATTGATGCGTGAGTTGATGCTTCACGCCACTGCACACCAGCACGTCCTCGCCCTCGAAGTGAGGGAGCGGCTCATCCTCTACAAGAAACGGTTCCCAAAGTCCCTGCCAAATATCGCCGGACCCACGTCGGTGAATGGCAGTCTGACCATTGTTTCTTATATAATAATAAGTAAGGTGACGAGTCTTCATCTTTATTTTCTTTGACTTTACCGGCAAAAGTTCAACCTGTCCGGTCCGTAGAGCCTCGCACTGTGCAGCCATGGGACAAACGGAGCAATGCGGTGCAAGAGGTGTACAGAGCGTAGCCCCGAAATCCATCATGCCCTGATTGAAGTCTGCCGCATCATCGGCTCCGTCCATCAGTTGCTGAGCCAGAGCTGCAAATTCCCGTTTACCCTCTGTAGTGTCGACAGGCGTTGAGATGCCGAATCGTCGTGACAGAACCCGATAGAAATTGCCGTCCACGGCGGCTGCCTTGACGCCAAAGGCAAAGGAGGCAATGGCAGCGGCGGTATAATCGCCCACTCCCTTTAGCTTTCTTATCTTATCAACCGTATCCGGGAATGCTCCCAGTTCATATATTTGACGAGCCGCTTGCAACAGATTGCGAGCACGGGAATAGTAACCCAGTCCCTGCCAGAGACGAAGCACCTCGTCTTCCGAGCTCATGGCCAGGTCCGTCACCGTGGGATAGCGTTCCATGAAGCGTTGCCAATAGGCCGTACCTTGACTGATGCGCGTCTGCTGCAGAATAATCTCGCTGAGCCAGATGGCATAAGGGTCGTGCGTATGACGCCACGGCAAGTCGCGTCCATTCAGCCGATACCAATCAATGAGCGTCCTATCGAACGAGCTCGCCGTAGATTCGGATAAATTCTTCATATCAGCAAAATTACGGATTATTCCCCAGCAACGCAAATTATCCTTTCTTTTTCACTCAATATGCCAAAGATTTTGTACTTTTGCACAATAAAATGAATATCAATAATTTAGACTAAACCACAAGATAGATGGAAGAAAAGAAATTCAAGCGCACTACGGTGACAGCAGCCCTGCCCTATGCCAACGGCGGTGTACACATCGGTCACCTGGCTGGCGTGTATGTGCCTGCCGATATCTATGTGCGCTACCTTCGACTGAAAAAACAGGAAGTGGTGTTCATTGGCGGCAGCGACGAGCACGGTGTGCCCATCACTCTCAGAGCCAAGAAAGAAGGAGTCACTCCGCAGGATATCTGCGACCGCTACCATAAGATGATTAAGGACTCATTTAAGGAGTTCGGCATTTCATTTGATATCTATAGTCGCACCACAAGCAAGACACACCAAAAACTTGCCAGCGACTTCTTCAGAAAGCTCTACGACGACGGAAAACTCGTAGAGCGCGAAAGCGATCAGTACTACGACGAGGAAGCTCACCAGTTCCTGGCCGATCGATACATCATGGGTACCTGCCCGCACTGCGGCAACCCCAACGCCTACGGTGACCAGTGCGAGAAGTGCGGAAGCGACCTCTCGCCTATGGAACTCATCGATCCCCACTCCACCATCAGCGGTTCTAAGCCCGTCATCAAGAAAACGAAGAACTGGTACCTGCCGCTCAACGAATATCAAGACTGGCTCAAGAAGTGGATTCTCGAAGGCCACAAGGAGTGGCGTCCCAATGTCTACGGCCAATGCAAGAGCTGGCTTGACATGGACCTGCAGCCCCGTGCCATGACACGTGACCTCGACTGGGGTATTCCCGTTCCTGTGGAAGGTGCCGAAGGAAAAGTGCTGTATGTGTGGTTCGACGCACCTATCGGCTACATTTCCAATACCAAGGAACTTTGCGACAAAGACCCCGAACGCTGGGGCTCATGGGAAAAATGGTGGAAAGACCCCGAAACGAGGCTTGTTCACTTCATCGGCAAAGACAACATCGTGTTCCACTGCCTCATCTTCCCCACCATGCTCAAAGCACACGGCGGCTATATTCTGCCCGACAACGTGCCTGCCAACGAGTTCCTCAACCTTGAAAACGACAAGATTTCCACCTCGCGCAACTGGGCCGTCTGGCTCCATGAGTATCTGCGCGATTTCCCGGGCAAGCAGGACGTACTGCGCTATGTGCTCACAGCCAACGCCCCGGAGACAAAGGACAACAACTTCACGTGGAAGGACTTCCAGGAGCGCAACAATTCCGAGCTCGTGGCCATCTACGGCAACTTCGTCAACCGCGCCCTGCAACTGACCAAGAAATACTGGAACGGCGTAGTGCCCGCCTGCGGCGAACTGCAGGAGGTGGATCGTCAGGCCATCTCCGAATTCAAGGACGTCAAGGAAAAAGTAGAACAATATCTTGACGTGTTCAAGTTCCGCGAGGCACAGAAGGAAGCCATGAACCTGGCACGTATCGGTAACAAATACATCACCGAGTGCGAACCTTGGAAGGTGTGGAAGACAGACCCCAAGCGCGTGGAGACCATTCTGAATATCTCCCTGCAACTCGTGGCCAACCTCGCCATTGCCTTTGAACCGTTCCTGCCCTTCTCTTCTGAGAAATTGCGTAAGATGATTGGCATGGAGAAGTTCGACTGGGCTCAACTCGGAAGTACCGACCTGCTCAAGGCCGGACATCAGCTTGGTGAACCTGAGCTGCTGTTCGAGAAAATTGACGACGATGCCATACAGGCCCAACTCGACAAGCTGGCCGCTACGAAAGAGGCCAACGAGAAGGCCAAGGCAGCCGAGAACTACAAGCCTGCCGAGGTGAAGCCAGAAGTGAGCTTCGACGACTTTGAGAAGCTGGACATCCGAGTGGGTCACGTGAAAGCCTGTGAGAAGGTGAAGAAGAGCAACAAGCTCCTGAAATTCACCATCGACGACGGCACCGGTACAGACCGCACCATTCTTTCGGGAATAGCCAAGTTCTATCAACCCGAGGAACTGGTAGGCAAGGACGTCCTCTTCATCGCCAACTTCCCTTCACGCAAGATGATGGGCTTTGAAAGCCAGGGAATGATTCTGAGTGCCGTCAACTTCGACGGTTCGCTCAGCGTAACCACTACTCTCAGCAGCGTGAAACCGGGAAGCAGCGTAGGATGAAAAGATAATGCATCATCAATGCTCGTGCATTGAGCAATAAAATTAAGGCGCGCCTTAAAGGGTCTGAATGAACCTTTAAGACGCGCCTTTTTCATACGGCTTTCAGCTGAGAATCTCGACCGGAAGCTGCTGTTTGACTTCGCCGAAAAACC
>JBMNUW010000108.1:0-10855 GCA_050946475.1 Prevotella sp. | reverse complement strand
TCCTTTAAGTTCTTCGAATTAGTAATTGTACGCGATAGACTAAGTTTTCCATCTTTATATACGAAATAGGGATCAAAGAGCTCTTTACATTTATCCAGAGAGTAAATTTTTTCAAATGATTCACTATCTTCGATATTTGCATAAAGTCGCGTTTTTTCGGTCAATTTCCTATAATAGCGACCAGAAATCGTTATTTTTGTGTGAGATAAAAGTGAATGGATATCCTTGAAACAACAAGACAAACCTATCTTATTAGGGAATCTTCGACTCAGGGAGTTAATGTCTTCATCATCCTCATGATTGATAAAATCTTTTATTTCATCACCATGTTCATCAGAATCCTCATCCGACATATTTTCGTCGCCGATATATTCATCTTCATTAGAGTTAATGGCTTGTCTTTCTGAATCTGAGGACGTGTTATCATTTTTCTTTTGTTCTTTTTCTGGAAAAAGAATGGCACTACTATAGATGGAGCCTGGTGTCGTATTAAGTACCTCATAAGCAGTTTCTTCCCCATTATCTTCAGATGGGTACACCCCAAATTTGTTGGCACAGCCTCCAGGGCCTATTAATTGCTCTTGAATAAAAGATTCCAATGAGTCTCTTTTATCTCTTACCATATTTTTCAATTTTTTCATTGCTTTATAGATTTTATTTGTTTAAGGTTCAATGTTTCTTCTTTAATGAGGTCTATTATACTATTAATATCGCTTGCGTCACTAATATTAAGATAATCGCGCACCTCGTTACTTAATTCTTTAAATGCCATCTCTGTATCTTTTTCAACAAGGCAATGTGTCAAGAAAGTTTTGAAGATCGTATTTTTATCTTCCGTACTTGTGCATGTTCTTGATTTTCTATGTCTTAACATTCGTGTATATAAATTTTCTATTTGTAAGTATTCTTCAATAACTCTTCTTTGCATGCGCCTGCTCCTTGGAAGTATAGAATCGTCATTAGGATCAAGCCATCGCTTAAAAGAATTATACTGTATTCGCTCTACAGGTAGCAATCCATTCATAATATCATTATAAACTTTTTGTTCTCCGAATTTATCAACACGATGTTGTAGAAGGATCTTCCACATTTCTCGTTTTGATATTTTCTCATAATCTGTCAAATGATACTTTGGATCTTTTCGTATTATTGATTCTCCTTCACCGATTTTACGTTCAACATCATCTATAAAGACATCTAAAGGATTGTAAAAGTCTGCCAGCGGTTGAATCTTTAGCTCGGTAGGATTATCAAAATCTCGCAGAATATCAGAGATTGAGCAAATAGTATTTTCGTCATTGTAATTACATAATACCAATTCTTTCTCACAAAATGCTTTATGCTGGTGTTGTCCAAATGCAACAGAAATTCTTTTTTCTTCTTGCCCAGAGAGCGTATCACGAATGTTTTGTTCATCTTCATCATCCTTAGGCTCAGGACTGAGGATATCGGGCCTGGGAGGAAGTGATATGCCATTTTTTACATACTTTATACGGAAATCGGAATTAAGAAGCAATTTCTGTTGTTCCATATATCTATACTTGTACCAACTATAACGTGGATCAAATACTATTTTGTTGTTAACTTGTAGCACTTCCTGTCCATCATTAAGATGATATTGATCAAAAGAGTTTGGATATATTGCCCAGTTTCGTCCTGTACAATGATTTAACATAGAAAACACAATAATCTTGTTCTCTTTGATTGAGTTGACAAATCTGTTCCTTTTCTTATGAATTCTAAAATCTTTGAACGTGTAAAATGTAACAGATGTTGCACCACATTGGGAAACAAGGAAATCTCTTAATTGAGTCTTGTAAAAATGTTCAATGTTATAATCCAACACTATTGCAACCTGATTGGAATTAATCCATTCATATAATACAGGTGCTAATTCTTCCTTTAACTTTTTACCAAGAAGTTGAAGGAAATAATTCACATATTCTTCATTTGCTTCTGGGTTTAATTCCATTATTCTTTCTTTTATCTTAGATCTACTTGGGTCTGTAAATGTAATTGCCATTTCATTACGAAGCTTTACCTCATGAGGCAAATCTTGAAGAATAAAATCAAAGGCTTTTTTAATTTGAAGACTTTCTGAACCCTTTTCGTAATTTAACTCAATCGTATGAATGCATGAATCTTCGCGGTCAAACAAGTAATCCATTTCTGATTTGGTGAAAGAAATAAAATCATGTGTCTCTGAGAACTTTTCACGTTGCAGTCGTTCTACCAAATTATGCTTGTTCTCATAAATTCTTTGAAGCTTATAAGGTTTATGAGAGAAAGCAAAGAAAAATACATTTTGAACGCCAGCATCAAAGTCCTCATTATATTCGTTAATAGTTGAGCGCTGCATTTGCATACATAATGGCATGTTACGTCCGTCAAGGTCTCTTTGTAAGAAAAGAAAGATGTTCGGAATCTTTATTCTTCCATCGTTTTCCTCGATTTCATGATATAACTTATCTTCTTTGTCACCAACAAGAATCAACGATTTTTCCGAAGATAAAGAGGTTCCAACAATATCATGGCAAAAGTGGTAGTTACCTCTGGACTTGGACAAAATATATTCTTTTTTTATAGAATTGCTATATAATAAGCATTTCCCTCTGGATGGAAAGGTTATTAAATCTCGAGTTATATTTTTAGCCACTGCTTTTAAAAATTGATGCCTTTTTGTCGCAGCTTTTTGAACTCTTCTATTAGCATTTGAGGGCAATGTCACATTAGGGTTACACCTATATGCAGTTGACAATCCGATAAACGTTTCCTCTCCTCTGAGTAACGACATTTTCAATGTTACAAATTCTTCACATAAATGCTGAGTCCATTCCTCACACAGTGGAAAATAAACTATCGGCATTTTCACTTCATCATTTGTCTTTCTTAAAAGATAATAATCCATTATATGGTTTAATAGGCACAATAATTTACGTCCGCCTTCTGCAAGTGGATTAATAGAAGTCAAAATATTCATAAGTACTTTGAACTCTGAACTTTCCTGTTCTATCTTTTTCTTAAAATTGTCATTTACCATATTAGCCTTCTTTTTTAAGAATAATAATATCCAAGTTCATGATGGCACGTGTCATCCCGACATATATCTCAAAAAGAAAATTATCCCAAGAGCTTTTAATCTTAGAGAAAGGCAAAACTAATATAATATTGCAGTCCTCTAATCCCTTGTATTTAAGGATAGAGGTAAAAGCTAACATTTCTTTTGATTTCCTTTCAATGTTCCTCTCTGACAATGGAACTAATAGAGAATCCATTTCTGCTATAGTGTCAAAAACCGAATCATCATCATTTTCTTTTTTATAATTCATATCAGAATGTATGAGTAATGAAGTTGAGGACAGATCTCCACTATATTGTGCTAGCTTTTGAGCGTGATTCTTAATAGCTTTTTTTACTTCTCTTACTGTATTATAAGTAGCGATTGAAAGCCCTGGTATATCATTATCTTTAAGCGTCTCTAAGTATGCCTCAAAATTCTTTTGATCATGTTCAATCGATAATACTTTGTTTGCATATTCAACTATTAGTTTATTTGTTGGAATACGCTTGTTTTCATCAAGCACAAAACTTGCTGCACTCTCCGACATCGCATTGATGATTTCATTAAGATTTCGTATCTCACTATTATACCCTTGTTCCAGATCGTAAAATACGATATAGCGTCCATTCTTAAGACCATGATGACCTACATCTAAGAGTTCGTCTAGTAATATATCTATGCCTTTGTCTGCAACATCTTGTGCTTCATCTATGATGATATAATCATATTCAATCCCGTTAACTTTACTAAGTGCTTTGCGTAATTCTACTCTAAAGTTAGGCTCATCACTCTTCAACTCTATATTAAATTCAAAGTTAGTAATCTCTTTAACGTAATTATTAAAAGTCATGACCTCACAAGTACTGATACGTTCTTTGTCTAATTCAAGACGCACCTTACTAGCCAACAGCCCTGTCCAGCATAAATACAACCCTTTCAATCCACTATGTCTCTTTATATATGCTTTTGCCATAGTGGTTTTGCCTGTACCAGGGCCACCTTCAATCAATATTCTCGGATTTTTTCTAAGTCCTTCCAAAATACTGAGATCATCTATGTGTAACCAATCTAAAACCTCACGTAGTGACGTTAATGAATACTTAAACCGATCTTCAATTGAAGGCGCAAGTGAGTTAACAACATCGTGCAACTCGTTTTCTGTCATGATACGACTGGACCTCTTTCCCTTTCTTATTACATCTAAACAGAAATCTGCAAAAGATCTATTACTATCTTGATCTATTTTATTCCATAACTTATGAGATAGATTAACTTGGATCTTGTCCCCAGAAATATCTAATGTACTATGTGGAAAAGCACACACATAATCAACAAAAATTTTATCCTTATTCAGAATTCCATTATTGAGCAATGCCCATTTATAATCATTTGCCTGTTTAAATGGAGTCCTGTTCATTTCTTTATATTCGCCCTTATGGTAATAATAGTAGAATCCTCTTATCAAATCAATAATGCCACCCTTAACTTCAACAATAACAGCTCCTTCATTACATACAAGGAGGAAATCTATTTGAATTTCATTCTTTCCACCATAAGGTATATTGAAAGTTTGATCATACCACATATACCATGTCAATGGACTTGCCTTACAATCGTGAACGATACGTTCATACATATCCTTCTCACCTTGAAGCACTTTTCTACTACACTGGTTAAAGCCTATTATCTCATCAACAGGAAGTGTTTCTTTATGTGATTTTATTATTATTGCCATAGTTAATTGATTATTTTTTGGATTGATTTATCCAAAGGCTTTCATCTTTAAGATTAGACATTTTATAATTAAACATCTCTAGCAGTTCACTCCTATGCTCTGGAAACATTTTCAAAATTGCCAGCACTGTGCGAAGTGGTAAACACATTTTTGTTTTCTCATAATATCCTTCTTTAATGTCTTGTTCAAACTCTTCAAAGGTTTTTAATTTTGGTCTATTAATATCATTAGATGGAGAATGCTCTTCCCAGTAGGATTGGTTACGATAACAAAACTGCCAGAAAGACATTTTCTTATAAAATTGTTGTTGGTTGCACCAACGAGCTATTTGCACGTAAATGTTTGGAATAGGAGCATGATGATAGTCCTCGTGACGCATGACATACCCTACACAACCATATTGCATAAGCACTTTAATTCTTTGAAAAAGTTCCCAAATATCTTGATAAAACTTCTGTTTGTTCCTTGGGGTCTGTTTGAATCCGCAAAAAAGATAAAACTTGGTCCCCTTTTTGGGATTATATTTTTTCCAAATTTTCAAGGCCTGCTCTATGATAGGCCGGTCTCGCCAATTATCAAAGGCAAATATGTAATCTCCATAATATTTTGACTTCGACAACATCTGCGCCATCTCCTCACCATGTTCATTTTCTGCAAGCTGGCGTTCATCAAGTCCTTGTCTGAACTGAAAGGATACCTTATTATCTATAAGGTATTGCAGAGAGGACTTCCATAAGCCATAAGGAGCAGCAAGGAAATTGTCATCCCAAAAATAAACGTGGGGGCGTGTCTTGTCGTAGAACCACTCCAGCTTAGAATAGGGTTCTACACCGTTCTCAAGTTTATTAACGCAGAATGGGCAGTGACGATAGCATTTTCTTGTCAAAAAGCCAATGGAAAAGTGGAGATAGTCTTTATATTTGTTCTTTTTGAGACCTAAGGAAACTTGTTTCTCAACGAAGGCATCATAGAGATGATAGTATGGCATTTGACGAGCCATGTTAATCCCCTTCAAATTCTTGCCTCCCCTATGATTATCCAATGACGAGAGAAAGCTGTCTTTTTCCAAGCGTGTCATGTCATCTTCACGCGCCTTACGAAATTTCTTTATAGATGTTTCATTGGCATAATATCCCGTGCCGCCAATATGGAATTTCTTTTTGGTCTCATCACTTGCATTTACATAGAACTTTGGTTCCTTAGTGAAGGTAAATACCTTTGACATGTAAATCTCATCATATTCTGAAACGTCAGTATCAGCATCCAGAATCAATTCAAAAGATATATGGTTGTCATAAAGGAATCCAGCTATTTTCAAGAGGACAAGATTAGGGTGGCGTGTACCATTATCAAGCAGGTCCGCGTCTACTAATCCAATGAGCATATTTTCAAGTTGTTGTTTCAACTTTGTTGCTTTTTTAATTCGTAAAGTGTCTCTAAAGGTTTTTCTTTCAATAACTAAATTTGCTATTGTGTTGTTTCAACCTTGGCGGACCACTTTTAAACAAGGACTTAGGAATGCAAATTCGTAGAAAGATGTTGGGGCATTTCTTTTCTGTTAACCACAGAATAGGTCTTTCTGTTAAATATACAACTTTTGCTCTTCGAAGCATGTGCTTTCAACTTCATGTCTTGCATTCATTATGTCTGGTTCATAAATGTCTCCTATTTTTTCCTTCCGTTACCAAATAATTCAGAATGAGAACCTAATCGCACAAGCTCTATCACTTCATCATTTATCCAAATGAGGAGGAAGTCTCCTTGTATATGACACTCCCAACAATCGGCATAGTCGTTATGAAGTTGGTGAGGATGGTTCTCCTCTGGAATAGGTTTACCGTTCTCCAAACAAACCAGTATTTTTTGAAGGGCCATCAATTTCTTAGGCTGATTGAGATATCTCTTAAAATCCTTCTTGTACTGGGAAGTTGGATGGAGTCTCTTTTTCATCTCAAGGTTGATTTTATCATGGCTTCCACGCTACTGGTATCAATATAGTCATCGTCCATTAGTCCGGCTTTCACTTTCTGTTGATAATCCTTCGCCTCTTTCATCGCGGCTAAAGTTGTCTCGTTTGGTACGTCTTCATTTGCATTGTCAATGATATTGATAGCACGAGAAAGAAGGGTCTCAGTGAAATTGCTGAAACTTCGGTTCTGCTTCTTGGCTATCTCTTTAAGCCTGCGAACCAGCTCTGGGTCCCAACGGAAAGAAACCGATTGCTTACCAGATGTAACAGTTCCTGTTTTCATAATTCTAATTGTTTATAATGCAAATGTAATACAATCGGTTTGATTTTCCAAATTTTTCCATGTCTTTATGGAAACCCTGCAAGGTTTTCCATAAGAAGGTGATGAAACGAAAAAAGGCCACAGGAGAAATCCAGTGACCTTTTTTGATATTGTATGTAAACTGAATTGACAGTTGTCTCGGATTAGTCGGCAGCGAGGGTGAAGCGCTTGTAAGCTACCACCTTCAGATCCTTGCTCTGCTTGGTGAGCCACTGAGCAACGCTCTCCTTGTCGCCGTCGCCGAATTGGAACTCCTGGTCAACGAGGCAGTTCTCCTTGAAGAACTTAGCCATACGGCCCTTTGCGATGTTCTGAATCATCTGCTCGGGCAGATTGGCAGCCTTCTCAGCGGAAACCTTCTCACGGATTTCCTTAGCCTTGTCGGCATCCTCGCGTGTGAGCCAACCCTTAGCGATGTTGCTCTCGATGTGGTCGTCAGAGTCAACGAGGTTGGGGTTCACACCAGCTTTCTTGATGGCGTTGATGACAGCCTTCTCTACCTGCTCCTCTTTAGTCTTTTCGATAGCGACTTTCAGCTCGCTGTCCTTAACCTCCTGGGGAACAGAAGCCTCGTCGAGTGCGATAGGCTTCATGGCAGCCACCTGCATGCCGACCTTGTGGCCAGCGTCCTCATTGGCAGCTGAGAGCTGTACGAGGGTGCAGAGGGTATGCTTGCCCATGTGGTCGTAGACGTAGATGTTGTCACCCTCTAGATAGTTGTATCCGTCGAGTTCCATCTTCTCGCCTACCACGCCGGAACGACGAGTCACAGCATCGGCAATCTTCAGTCCGTCTGCCAAAGTGAGTTCCTTCACTTCGTCGAGGCTCTTAGCCTTTGCAGCTACGGCAGCATCGAGGATGTCCTGTGTCAACTTAATATAGTCAGCACCATTAGCTACGAAGTCGGTCTCGCACTTCAGTGCGATGATGGCGGCAAAGCCATCAGCATATTTACCGAGTACGCATCCGTTGGCAGTGGCACGGTCAGAACGCTTTGCAGCGATGGCCAGACCACGCTCGCGAACGAGCTCGATAGCCTTTTCGATATCACCGTTAGCCTCAGTGAGGGCCTTTTTGCAGTCCTTCATACCTGCGCCGGTCATGGCGCGCAGCTTCTTGATATCTTCAATTGTAACAGCCATAATATTTAAATGTTGTAGGGTAGTGAATGAAATTCTTGATTACTCAGCAGCGGGAGCCTCTTCCTCCTTGGCAGGAGCCTCAGCAGCCTCTTCCTTAGCGGGAGCTTCAGCAGCTTCTTCTTTAGCAGGAGTTTCTTCCTTGCGTGCACGACGTGCGTTGTGGCGACGTCCCTCTGCAGCCTCATCAGCCTGCTCGGCAGCAGCCTTCTCGTCGGCTTTCTCAGCCTTGCGCTCCTCCAGACCCTCTGCGATAGCACCGCAGACAGCATCGAGAATCACTTCCACGGAGTCTTTGGCATCGTCGTTGGCAGGGATTACGTAGTCGATGTTACGGGGATTGGAGTTGGTATCAACGATACCAAATACGGGGATGCCCAGACGATTAGCTTCCTTCACGGCAATGTGCTCCTTCATCACGTCCACTACAAAGAGTGCGGAGGGCAGACGAGTCAGGTCAGCGATAGAACCGAGGTTTTTCTCCAACTTGGCACGCTGGCGGGAAATCTGCAGCAACTCACGCTTAGAAAGATTGCTGAAAGTACCGTCGTTCATCAACTTGTCGATGTTGGACATCTTCTTCACAGCCTTGCGGATGGTGGGGAAGTTGGTGAGCATGCCACCGGGCCAGCGCTCGATGACGTAAGGCATGTTTACAGAAGCAGCCTTCTCAGAAACGATGTCCTTAGCCTGCTTCTTGGTAGCAACGAAGAGAATCTTCTTGCCGCTCTTTGCGATGGCCTTGAGAGCCTCAGCAGCCTCGTCAATCTTGGCTACGGTCTTGTTCAAGTCGATGATATGGATGCCGTTGCGCTCCATGAAGATGTAGGGAGCCATGGCAGGATTCCACTTGCGACGCAGGTGGCCGAAGTGGCAGCCAGCCTGAAGTAACTGGTCGAAATTTGTTCTAGACATTTCTGTTTTGTTGTTTTAAATTGTTTACTTTCTTTTTAATTCTCAGTTGTGTAGAATCAGTCGGAGAGTAGTGAAACAATTCAAAATTCATAATTCAAAATTCAAAATTAGGCTGCGCAATGTTTGTAGCACAGGCTGCAATCTTTACGCACCACTAATTCGATTATGAATTATGCATTATGAATTATGAATTAGCTTTCAGTCTCTTCGATTTAGATACTAAACATTTACGTCACGCAGCAGGATTAACGCTTACTGAACTGGAAGTGACGGCGAGCCTTGGGCTGACCGGGCTTCTTGCGCTCTACAGCACGGCTGTCGCGAGTCAGGAATCCGTGGTCCTTGAGGTTCTTCTTATCATCAGCGTTGATCTTCACCAGTGCGCGGGCAATAGCGAGACGCAGTGCCTGGCTCTGACCAGTGAAACCACCGCCGTTGAGGTTGGCCTTGATGTCATACTTCTCCATAACATCCAAGAGCTGCAGAGGCTGCTTTACAACATACTGCAGGATGGCAGAGGGGAAGAAGTCCTTGATGTCTTTCTTATTGATAGTGATCTTACCGGTTCCCTCAGTGAGGTAAACGCGAGCTACAGAGCTCTTGCGGCGACCGATTGCATTGATTACTTCCATCTTTTCTCCTTAATTTATTTGTACTGGTTGATGTCAATTGTCTTGGGCTTCTGGGCATCCTTATCGTGCTCACTGCCCTCGAAAACGTAGAGGTTGTCCATCAGATGACGACCCAGGGGACCCTTGGGCAGCATACCCTTTACGGCGTGACGAATCATCTTGTCGATGCCGTTAGGACGCTTGCGGAGCTCAGCGGGCGTGTTGAAACGCTGGCCGCCGGGGTAACCAGTATAGCGGGTGTAGACCTTGTCTGTCTCCTTCTTGCCGGAGAAACGCACCTTGGAGGCGTTAATGATGATGACGTTGTCACCACAGTCTACATGAGGAGTGAAAGTGGGCTTATACTTGCCGCGCAGAAGTTTGGCGACCTTTGTGCAGAGACGACCTACAATCTGATCGGTAGCGTCTACTACGACCCACTCTTTCTGGGCTGTTTCCTTGTTCACGGAAACGGTCTTGTAACTTAAAGTGTTCATTTTAAATTTTTGAATTTTACTTTAAAACGTTGTTCTTTCTGCCTAACAGAGACCTCACGGCGCCTCCAGTCTAAAAGAGACCATCCATGGCTTTCGCTCTGCTGATTTGATGATTCACTAACTGTCGTGTCCGGCCAAAGGCACAACTATTAACACACCAAATCTGTGGAAGCTCTAAGTGACTTCCACTTTAAAACGGCATGCAAATTTACCTATTTTATTTTGGTTGAGGGAGATATGATTCCCCTCAATAAAAAGATTTATAGATTTTTAAGATAGATAAAGGTTATTTTACCTGCCTATTTTTATTCCTCTGGTGTGAACCCATTACGCAATAGTGGCTCGACTGCGTTTTTGTCAGCCGATTTGATAGGCGGAGCCAATATTCCCGGTAGTGGGTAACAACTGAGGGATAAAATCACGGGGCGTGATATATGAGATTACCCCCCGAACGGGGGTTCCGTCAACTTAGCGAGGGGATGAAAGCGAAATGATATTACACAAAACCTACCCCGACCGGGGGTTGCGTTAATTAATCCATCACCAATTCATCATGATAAAAACATAACATGCAAACACAAGAATATCATTTACGCGACCCCCTGT
>JBMNUW010000107.1:0-10927 GCA_050946475.1 Prevotella sp. | reverse complement strand
GCAACTCGTCATTGGGCGGTGAATTGAGCACGGCACGCTTGCCACCATAGATATATTCGGTCTTGATGCTTGCCGTCAGATAGGAAGATACAGATGAGTTGATGTTTCCCGTGGTTCCGTAGCTTGCTCTCAGTTTGAGCATGTCTATCCACGAAACATCTTTCAGCCATGATTCGTTGTGCATGTTCCAGGAAAGACCCACGGACCATAGCGGGCGACCGCGGAACTTGGGGTCGGTACCGAACAGGTCGGCTTTGTCCACACGATATGAGCCCGAAACACTATAGCGATGGTCATACGTATAGTTGCCCGTGAAATAATAGGAATAGAAACGGTGCAGAATGTCGGAAGTAGTATTTTCTCCTATGCGATAACTCAAGGGGGTGTAGCTTTCTCCCAAATCCGTGTTCTCAAGGTGATAGGCATCGTAGAAATTGGTAATCTGCGAAGAGTTGGTTTGTGTCAGGTCATCGTATCCCACAGTCTCGTTGTAGGTGGTGCGTATCTTGTGTTGCCGGTACTCGAAGCCAGCCAACACCTCGAAAGCATGCACGTCGGCAAGAGTCTTGTTATAGGTAGCCTGAGTACGGAAGGTGTAGTCGGCACCGTCGTAGGTACTCACGTCGAGCAGTCCGCCGTCGGGAAGATAGTGTTCTCCCTTGTAGGTGTAGAGATTGTAGAGATGGCGCATGGTATAAGAGTCGCCCTTGTATTGGGTTTCCTCCTTGGAGTAATAGTCTTCGTATTGGAACTGAGCACTGAGGTTCAGTCCGTCTATGGGGTGCACGTTGAGATGCACGAAGGGACGCAGCAGGGTGGTCCGCGTCTTGCTATAGTTTTGCTTCACCTCATCGACCAGCGAGAAAGCCTCCGATTTGAGGTCGGTGTTGTTCTGAAGCGTCGCCTCACGGGTGTCCACCTCACCTATTACGCCTGCATTGGCAGGGTCGGAGCTATAGATAGTCTCATACTGATGGTGCGAGGTGAGACTGTAGATTTCGAAAATATCGTCAGCACGGTCTTTGACACGTCCGCTCTCTACATACACACCGAAGTTCAAGTCAAGCCATTTGGTGACATCCAAATGACCGTTGTAGTTTGCCATGAAGGTACGGTTGTAGAGGTCAGGAGTGCCTTGGTTGTCAGCCTTGTAATTGGCACTGATGCTCGAACTGAGATAGCGTCCCTTAGTGCGCAGGCTGAGATTGTATTGCTGGGTCACCTTCTTGCGCTCCATCAGGTCCTGCCATTCTTTCCGATAGTCGTGCTTTGCCCATTCGGCCTTGGTGGATTCATATTCTTCGTCGGAGATATTGCCTTTGGCATGCTCCATCATCAACTGCATCATCTGCGAGTAATGATAGGGATATCGGTTATAGGCATTTGTGAGACTTTCGAAGGCGTCGGCATCGTTCCGGATGTAATCGAAATTATATTCGGCAAGTTCCATCTCCTCGGCTGCGGTCATCCAGTTCATGTTGTCATAGTTGTATTTGTTCTGAATGGTCAGGTCGCTGCTGAAATCCACTTGCAGTTTCTCTGTGGTTGCCTTCTTGGTCACCACCACAATGACACCATTGCTGGCTCTTGCACCGTAGATGGCAGAGGCGGCGGCATCCTTGAGGACGGTGATGCTCTCTACGTCGTTGGGGTTGATATCGTTGATGCTTCCCTCAATGGGAAGTCCGTTGACCACCACCAAGGGTGTAGTGCTGGCACTTAGAGAACTCACGCCCCGGATGGAGAGCTGGTCGGTCACACCATTATTATATTGGATGAGTCCGGGGACACGTCCCTCCAAGTTGGTCTGGATATCGCCGGTATATCGTTTGTCCATTTCCTTGGAGGTTATTTTCTGGAACGATCCGGTAGCCTCCTCGCGTTTCAGCGTCTGATAACCGGTGACCACCACGTCATCAAGGGTATGCTCGTCATTCTCAAGAATGATGGAGACCGGCTTGCGGCTTGCCTTGTGCTGATAGTCTTTCATGCCAATATACGAATATTGCAGTACATCCCCTTCGTGCACGCCTTCTATCTTATAGTTGCCGTCGGCATCAGCAACCGTTGCCTTGTCTGTACCGACCACTTTCACGACGGCACCGGACAGGGGCTCGCCGGATGCGTCTGTCAGTCTGCCTTGCGCCGTGAAGGTGCCATTCTGGCTTGTCTTACGGATATAGATGTACTGTCCTTCTGTCTTGGCATAGAAGGGAAGACCCTTCAGCAGTTGGTTGATGGCGTCGGGCGCTGTGGCATCCTGAATCTGGGCTGTCACCTTATAGTCGTCAACAGCATCCACATTGAAGTTCATCTTGTAATAGCCCGATTGTCGTTCCACCTGATAGATAGCTTCTTTTAGCGGCAATCCGCTGGCTTTTAGCGTGACTCGCTTTCCCTGTGCCATGACGGTCATTGAACATAGCAAAAGGAGAATGAGCACACCCATTCGCATCTTTCTTACTTTCTCCATAACTAACACATTAATTTTGATGCACATATATTTTATCGTGAATAATTCTGCGATATTTCTATCTCTTAGGAATTATTACCTTGATTACGATAAAATGTATAGTATGGGTACCCCCTTTGAACAATAATTTTTCAAAAAGGCAAGAAAAAGTTTCATTTTGTTTCAGCAGAGCGGATAATGACATCATGCTGACTGGCAGTTACCACTTGCCCGTCAAACTGGCTGAGTTTGGCTGCAATGTCATTGAGTGATTCGTTGCGTGAGGCTACAAAATGCAAACGACGGGACATCAATGAAGGAGACTCAAAAACGACATTGACACCGTACCATCGTGCAATCTGCTGCATGATTTCCCCCAGAGTCTCCTCTTGGAAATAGAACCAACCCTCTTTCCACTGGGTGAGAGGATAGGTGTCGATGCTTTCAACCTTTATCTCCCCCCTTTCCATTGAGAGTTGCTGCCCCGGACGCAGTATAATATTCTCGGTGCTGATGTCAACCCGCACGCTTCCTTCAATTAAGGTGATATTGGCTTCGTGGGGCGAATAGACATTGATGTTGAACGTGGTGCCGAGATCTGTCGTCGTAAAATAATCGGTCGTCACGATGAAGGGTCTGTCGGCATCATGATGTATTTCAAAATAAGCCTCTCCCGTGAGGCGCAACGTCCTGCTCTGTGTGGTCTGCCGGTAGTGAATGGCACTGTTTGCATTCAGCCACACCTGAGAGCCATCGGGCAAGACTGTATGCTTGATTTGCTTGCGTCCTGTCGACACCTCCGTCTCTATAATTTTCCGGAGTTCAGCCTGATCTTTCCGGCTTTTTACAGCAGTAGAAGTAAGATGATTGTCGGTTGTATGGTTCGACTGGGCTATTTCTGACGTGGTGACAGTCTCTTGCTGTTTGGAATCAAAAGTAGACGAACGTGAAGGCCAGAAAAGTACAATTAAAGCGATGATAGCTGCTGCCGAAGCTATCCACGGCAATATTTTTGACCATGCAAATGACCTGAAAGGCGATGTTCTCGCACTGACGTCACGCCATGCCGCATCTACGTCGGGCTCAGCGTCGTTCATTCGCCTCAGAGTCCGTCGCAGCATCTTCTCCTCTTCAGCAGTAGGCAGAGAGTCTGAAGAATTATGAGACATGTTATGTTCGTTGTTCGAGTCCATCTATCAATCGTTATGATTACGGGGGATTGGCAATTTCGGGTACCTGTCCTTATTGTTTTTTTACGTTCATTTTTTCTCGCAATACCTTAAATGCCTTCACAATGTGTTTTTTCACTCCGTCTATGGAGATACCCAAGTCCTGAGCAACATCCATATAACTCTTGTCTTCAAGGTATCGTTTTCGCAAAACCTGTTGGGTTCTTTCGGGCAGTTGACGAATGATTTGTTCCATCTTCGTGATTTGTTCTTCTTCTGTGCGCCACGACTCCTCATCGGCAATGATTTGCAACTCATCGGTTCCTCTGTTTTTGTCCGGATGCTTACGGAGATAGTCGATGGAGGAATTGTGTATACAACGGAACAACCAACTAAAGATGGTTGCTTCACGAATGGATTTCCGCTGTTCCCACAAACGGACGAAGACATCACTCACCAAATCACGCGCTACATCAGGGTCACCTACTATCTGAAGCGACAGATAATAATAGCGAGTGTAGGATTGACGGAAAATTCGTTCGTATTGTTCTCGGTTCAACATTCGTAAATTTGGTAAAGGACTTTTCTTATCAAGCACTCCCTGATTGCTGCCGTTTCGGGAGCGTGTACCGCGAAGTCAAATAGCTTGTGCAAATTTACGAAAGCTTTTTGTAATAGCACCGTCTGAGAATAGAGAAATTCTATTTCCTGTTATTCGCATAACAATTTTCTGCTTGTCTTCATCTATTTTCTAATTGCTGACAGATTCGAATACAAAAAACTTTAAAATTATACTGGCTGATTTTAATCCACTTGCATTCTTGACGGCTCTCCTCTACCATAAAGCAGTATCAGCAAAGTACACCGATAATCTTTAGTGCTTCTTTCGTGATTGAGAGTTTCCAATTCTTATTCTTCGAAATTCACTGGCAGCAGGCAATAGATTCCTCTATAAAAATGTTAAAAACGACGGTATCGGAACCTATAATGAAAAAACTGACTTGTTTTTCTCACGAGAATAGCCTACATTCGCACATAACAAATAACTACAATGGAGTTAACTGTGAAACAAGGCCTTAACCATTGCTTGCCTATGCACCATCTTGAATTACTCAAACAAATATGAAAAATTTTTACTTAACACCTATCATCTCTATCTACAGCATACCTTCTCTCCTTATTCTCGCCGGCTCAGAGAATAAATATGGAACTCTAAAAACTGAATTACAATATAATGACGGACAGACTGTTGAAGAAATTCTTGCAAAAAAGTATACCTGGAATTTATGGGAAGATGAAGGTTGGGATGAGACAAACTACGAGGAAGACTATCCCTAAATCATCTTTATAATCCTAGTTTATAAGCAATTAAACTAGTACAAGTAATAAAAGCGCAATCATCAACTTTGGTGAGAAATATCATACAGTCATTAGCACTACGTCATAACGTAAAAAGCAGAAGATGCACCTCACAAGATGGCATCTTCTGCTTTTTACTATAATTTTTTCTCAGTATGGTCAGTCGCTCAAAGAAAATTTTCTCAAACCCTTTCTCAAAGGACCAACCTATTGATTAACTTCTGTTTAGAAGGTAACACGCAGACCAACCTGCATGTGCCAACGGCTCTCAACATCACTGAGCGTAGGATTGTTGCCAATGAAACTGAAAGTAGGAGTAGCGACTCCGGTACTGCTGTCGTAGCTCACTTTCGTGACATTGAGAACATTCTGGTTCCAGCTGCCGGAATAAACCTCACCCCAATGCTTGTTAAGCATATTACCCACGTTCAGGATATCTACAACGAGAGAAACCTTGCTGCCACGGTTCTTCAAATAATAGAAGTCCTGTGTGAAGTGCAAATCGAAGTGATTCTCCCAAGGAGTAGCGATGGAGTTGCGCTTAGCGTATTGTCCGCGATGATTCTTAGCATACTTGTTGTTCTCAATCCAGGTCTCAAAGTTGTCACGATCTTCGTCCGATGCAAAGTTCATTGAGGTGATTTCGTCCTCTGTAGGAATATAGAGCAGGGTGTTACCTCTACGATAGTCACCATTGTATGAAGAACTCTTGGCATCGTTCATGGTCAGTGAATAACGTGTACCGGAGTATCCGTTATAGGTAAGAGCAACGTGTGTCTGCATAAAACCATTGCAATAGGGCTTTGAATCGTAGCTTACCTGAACCATCACCTTGTGGGGAATGTCGAACCTTGAATAACTCAGCTCCTTGGAGTTGGGGTCCACACAATAATAGTAGCCCCAGTTGGAGGTAGCCACTGAAGAAGTACCATCATTCACCGAGTAGGAATGACCAAAGGTGTAACTTGCCATCACGTTCAGACCAAAGTCAAAGCTCTTTTCCAACTGAGCGGAGAAGCTGTAGCTATGACCCTTGTTGGTGTTGGTAAGGTTGATTACAGAGTTTGCACTATAAGTGCCGTCTGCATTAGGACTGGTCTGAGAGCTGGAATAATAAGGTGCGGCAGAAGCCTCAACGCCAGGTACAGCATACACCTTGCCCGTCTGCGAGAGACAAAGATTCTCGAACCAGACTGCATTAAGATTGCGCGAATAAAGTGCCTCAAGTGTCATCTTGATTCCCCAGGGCAACTGCTGCTCCCAAGCGAGATTAGCACGGAAAGCCTGCGGGAAACGGAAACGGTGGTCGATGGTCACAATATTAGGCTTTGCAGAACTACCACCATATTCACTGATGATGTCCTGAGGATCCATATTTCCTGTTTCGCCAAACTTAGGAACATTGCTACGAATGGTAGTACCCTTCATCTCCATACCAGTGTTGGCCCATGCATTCTCAATCCATACGAACGGTGCGCGGCCATTGAAGATGCCCACACCTCCACGGAGCAAGCCCTTGTGCTCTCTGTCGAGGAACCAACGGAAACCTAGACGAGGAGAAGCATTTACCTCGGTGGCGGGACGACGACCTACATAAGCATTGTATTTCAAAGCCCAGTTTTCAGTCGTATTGAATTCATCGTTCCAAGTAGGATGGTTGAAATAGAAGGGCATGTCAAGACGCAGGCCATAGGTCAGTTCGAAGCGTGTACCAGGAGTCCACTTGTCCTGAGCGTAGATGCCAAAGAGACCAGCCTTGAAAGGTGCGGCCCACTGGGTAGTGCCTGTCAACGATTCGTCAGAATAGTTATAGACATAACTAATCGGTGACTCATCGTTAAGGAAGTCGTCGATACTACTGTAAACATATTCACCATAAGCGGCCTGAATGAATGCATTTTTCATCTTGTAATACTCACCATGCATACCCAAGGTGAAAGTATGGTCGCCGGCATAGATGGAGAAGTTGTCCTCGAGGGTATAGATATCCTGATTGAGGAAGTTCACACCAGAGGAATATTCTGTACCAATGTTCACGTACTGACTGCCACTGATATAGATGGTAGGACCGGTAATTCCGGGATGGCGACGGTCGCGCACATAGGTGGCACCGGCACGCAGCTCATTATAAAGATTGTCGCTGATGTGAGAAGTCCACTCTGCCACGAAAGAGTTTGTCTTGTCTTTCATGCGGTAGCCGGAATTATTAAAGGTGTAAGAATAAGAGCTTACACTGATATTGTCATCATACGAGAAGTTGCCCTGATAGCGGAGAGAGAGATGATTCTTGGTATTGATATTCCAGTCAAGTCTTCCCAGCAATGAGGTTCCCTCACGGCTGATGTCGCGCCGGTCGTATGATTCCTGTATGCCCGTAACGTCATAATAGTGGTCTGCGATGGCCTTTGCGGTCTCGGCGGAAAGGAAGTAGCCGTCGGCTCCAGGATAGAGCGTCTGCGGATATTGCAGTTTCTTGTATTCGTAGGATGCGAAGAAGAAAAGCTTGTCCTTAACAATCGGACCGCCGAAAGTCGCACCGTAAGTCTGTGTATCCTGGTCATTGAGCATCTGCTTCTTGTCATAGTATTGACTCCAGTGACCATACATGTTCTCATTGGTATAGTAGGCGTAAGCAGTTCCCTTGAACTGGTTGGTACCACTCTTGGTGATGGCATTAATGGCACCACCGGTGAAACCGCTCTGACGAACATCGAATGGCGAAGCTACGACCTGAATCTGGTCGATGGCATCGAGGGAGATAGGGTTGGCTCCTGTCTGACCGCCGTTAGTTCCGCTGGAGGTAAGACCAAACACATCGTTGGCCACCATACCGTCAATCTGGAACGAATTGTAGCGGTTGTTCTGACCTGCAATGGTGATACCGCCGCTGCGGTTAACGTTCACCAAAGGCGAGAGCTTAGCCACATCATAGATGTTTCTGTCCACTGTCGGAGCATTGTCAATGTTCTGACGCGAGAAGTTTGTGGCTGCACCATTGCCGCTTCTTCCGGCAACACCCGTGACAGTCACTTCTCCCAACTCCTGAGTGTCTTCTTTGAGATCCACGTTGATAGCTTCAGCATTACCTAACGAAAGGTTAATGCCACGACGTACCTCAGGCTTGAAACCGATGTACTCGATGGTCACCGTGTAAGGACCGCCTACACGCATACCCTGAATGGTATAGCGACCGTCGGTATTGGTCACGGCATTGTAGCGGGTTCCTGAAGGCTCATGAACTGCGGTAATAGTAGCTCCGATGACAGACTCACCATCGGCGACAACCTTACCATTGATACTCGATGTTGTTACTTGGGCCAGCAATGAGGTGGTGAAGCACAACATCATAGCGAATAGGAAATACAATCTCTTCCGCATTAGATTAAAAATTAAATTGATACTACTATTTTAGTAAGAACTAATACTTTTCGTCTGCAAATTTAATTAAAAAATCTGTATAATGTGTTACAAACAGAAGAAAACTTTTGCTTAATTACTGAATAATTATGTTTTTGTGCTTTACAAGGCCTAAAAAACGTATAATTTGTTTATTCTTTATTTTTTTCAACTATCACTTTATCACAAAAAAAACGCCGACGAACAACTTCTACTGGAAATTGTTCGTCAGCGTCTTTACTTTAATAACGAAACTTCTTCTTGCAAGAAACACTTTTCACGGGAACTTCTATCTTGCCCGTGTGAAACCTTACTTGATAAAGAAGCAGCTTATTTATTTTTTTCTTCTTCGATAGCCTTTAAATGGTTGAATCCCGGATTAGCATACATGGTAAGCATTCTCTCATGAAGGAAATCCATGTCTTTGTTCGGAATATTTATCTTTGCCAGGTGCCTGCGCACATAGATGTCAAATACTTCTCGCTGGTGATCGTCGTAGTGGCTGGTATAATCCTTCGTGCCACGCAATTCGTCCATGGCGATGTAGTTGCAAGGATAGAGCCGGTAATTCAGATGTATCTGATGGTCAATGTGCTTGCAAATATTCTCCAGCAAGTCGCTGTTGTTCATTTTCTTCGACTTGAGGCTCTCAAGATAATCATCTATGCAGGGTGCGCAATGATAGTGAATATGTCCCTTGAATCCGGCAATTCCGGTGCGCATGCTTATCACATCATCCATTGGTCCCTTCTTCCAGTCGGGCACATCTCTACGGAGCTGGAACTCGGCTGCTTTGAGGAAGTCGCACGGGTCAAACTCATAAGAAATAGAAAGAGGCACGATATGCAATTGCTGAAGTCTTTCAAGCGGAGTACCCTCACCGCCAAGCGTAAGCATCTTGAGAATAGCTTTCTGAGTGCGATCGTCAGAATCCTTAGCCCGACCTTCACGCTGGGCTATCCAGAGATTCTCATTCTTCTGACCAATGGCAAAGTGCATGTAACGAGACAATTCAATACTCGATTTAAGTCGGTCCTTGGCCATGAGACCTCGTTTCACTATGAAGCTCTTGTTCACACGCACGATGTCAAGCACCCATGGTAAAGAGAGCAGGTTGTCGCCAATGGCTATCTCACAAGTGGTGTCGAAACCTCCGTCAAGAAGGAGCATATCCAGGAGCGCCGAATCGAGCACGATGTCACGATGGTTGCTCATGAACGTATAACGACCTCTGTTGGAGATGTTTGAAATGTCCATATCAATGCCACGGCTAGCGCGTTTCAACAAGTTCTTTAAGAAGCCATAGCAAAAAGTGCGCTGAAATTCCATACTCGTTGAACAAGTGCGCATCTTGGCTGCAATGACCTCCAACGGTACTTTAGGGTAGAGGAATCGTAACACTGCCTGAAATTGTTTATTGGCAAGCAGCCGGTCATAGACCTCTGGCAACTCTTCGGAGTTGAACGGACGAATGTCGTCAAATTCGGATGGTGTGTTCATAATCCTTATATTTTTTATTATCCAAATGAATGGATGAATATGCTTGAAAATAACCTTTCATTCGTTGTTGATGGTCTGGGCAATAATCAAGTCAATGCCCAGTTCTTCCATACGACGTCGGGCCATGTCCGGAATATTACTATCGGTAATCACCATGTCAATGTCCTCAAGATTGGCAATCTTGGCAAAGCCTCGTCGTCCGAACTTCGACGAGTCGGCCAGCACTATTGTTTTCTGTGCAGCCCGCATCATGATTTGATTGAGATGAGCCTCTCTAAGGTCCGTGGTAGTGATGCCGAAATCAAAGTCGATTCCGTCTACACCGATGAAAAGCTTACTGAAGGAACAACCCTCAAGAAAACTCTCACCATAAGGGCCCACAACTGATTCACTGCTATGGCGCAACATACCTCCCAACTGGAAAATGTCTATGTCATGGTTTTGAGCCAAGATGATTGACGACTGCAGCGAAGCTGATACCACGGTGAGCTTCTTGACCGGCTTAATACAGTGAGCGAAGGCATGAATTGTAGTGCCCGAAGCTATGATGATGGAATCATTATAGCTGATGAGCTTGGCTGCCTCCAGTCCGATACAATATTTTTCCTCCGGAAAAAGCTTCTCCTTTTCGTTTACAGTGCGATTGTTGGTAAAGGGATTTACCATAATGGCCTTACCGTGACTACGATAGAGCTTGCCCTCACGCTCCATCTCGGTGAGGTCCTTGCGTATAGTTACGGACGACACCTGAAGCAGGTCGGACAAGTCGGAAACCAAAACAGAACCTTTGCCCAGCAATTGTTCCATAATAGCCTTGTGCCTTTCTTCTTTCGTCATTGATTTATGGTCATTAATCCACGCCACACGACTAAAAGCCCCCGGCCACCCTGTTTGTCTCCCCAATTTATAGAAAACAACCATACCTTACCGGGCGACATTCTTCACATGCAGCCTTTACTAATGAACAAATTTAGGTAAAAAAACAATTACTCCCGCCTTTTTGCATCTCTTTTTACCAATGATTAACACAGGTTGACACCTTTCAGTGTAC